>JBPCPZ010000113.1:0-10048 GCA_050998655.1 Actinomycetota bacterium | reverse complement strand
CGCTTGCACCTGCTGAACTACGGGCTCGCCTTTGTTCTCGGGTTCGTGGGCGTGAAGATGCTGCTAGAGGCGGTCCACGTCGAGGTGCCGATCTGGCTGTCCCTCGTCGTGATCATCACCGCCTTGGGCGTAACCACGGTCCTGTCTCTGAAGACCGAGCCGTCCGAGAAAAAAAAGGAGGCTAAGAAGAAGGCGGCCGATAAGAAGGAGCAGACGACAGGCTAGCGGTTCGAGTGGCCGCCAGATGACATACCGAGCCTCTCAGCACCACCCGGTTCGAGAATCAGTCGCGGGCTATCAGAGTCGCCGTCGCTTGAGCCCGCGCTCGCAGCACTATCTCGTCCACGTTCACGTTGTCGGGACGAGTCACCGCCCAGGCGACGCAGTCGGCGATGTCCTCGGCTGATAGCGGAGTGAAGCCCTCGTACATCTGCTCCGAACGCTTTGAGTCCTGATCGAAGCGCACCAGCGCGAACTCGGTGGAGACTGGCCCGGGATTGACCTCTTTGATCCTGATGGGCCGGCCGACGAGCTCCTGGCGCAGCGTGCGCGTCAGTGCCCGGCTTGCGTGCTTGGAGGCCGTGTAGCCACCACCGCCTGGGTACACCTCGAAGGCGGCGATTGACCCGATGTTGACGATGTGGCCGTTGCCCGATCCCTCCAGCGTGCCGAGCAGTGCCTGGGTCATGCGCAGCAGTCCCATGACGTTGGTCTCCCACATCAGCCGGACCCGCTCCTCGGACAGTTCCTGCACGTCTTCGAGACCAGATGCGAGCCCGGCGTTGTTCACCAGCACCCGAGCCCCCGAGCAGGCTTCTGTGAACCTCCTTACCGATGCATCGTCGGTGACGTCGAGCTCGTGCGCCCGGCCCCCTGCGCGCTCGGCGATGTCGGCGAGCTTGTCGACCCTGCGTGCTCCCAGGACCACCTCGAAGCCCTCCTCGGCGAGGCGCAACGCGGCGGCGGCGCCGATGCCGCTCGACGCTCCGGTGATCACCGCAATACCTCGATCTCCTGAACTCATGCTGCCTCCCTCCAATGGATCGTTCCTCTCAGCTGTGCAAGGATCGTCGCATGAAGACGATCGACCGAGTGGCGGTGATGGGTGCCCAACTTGACCTCGGAGCCTCTCGCCGCGGAGTCGACATGGGTCCCAGCGCCATTCGTTACGCGGGGCTGGCCGAGCGAATCGAGTCGCTGGGAATCATCGTGGACGACCTCGGCAACATCTCCGTCGAGATCCCGGAGATTGCGTCGATCGCGGACCGGCACGCTCGTTACCTGCCAGAGATCCTCGGCGCCTGCGCTCGACTCGGCGCCCAGGTTGCCGGCGCGGCTTCCGAGGGCCGGGTGCCACTGGTGCTTGGGGGAGATCACTCGATCGCCATGGGCACCCTGGCCGGGTTGCACTCGGCGAACGGCCCCGGCGGCGTCCTATGGCTCGACGCGCACGGCGATCTCAACAGCCCCGAGAACTCCCCGTCCGGCAACGTTCACGGCATGCCCCTGGCGGCCGCGCTTGGTGCCTGTGGATTTGAACTGGACGGGCTGGCACAGGCGCCGTGGGTCGAGAAGGGCCGCACCGCCGTGATCGGTGCCCGCCAGCTCGATCCTGGCGAGCGTGAGCTGATCGAGTCGCTCGGTCTCTGCGTCCTCACCATGACCGAGGTCGACCGAAGGGGCATCGCCTCCGTCATGCATGAGGCTCTGTCGGTGGTTCAGGGCTCGGGATTCGTGCACGTGTCCTTTGATGTCGATGTGCTCGACCCCGAGATAGCGCCCGGCGTGGGCACGCCGGTGCGAGGAGGGCTCACCTATCGTGAGGCGCATCTGGCCATGGAGCTCGTGGCCGAGTCGGGCATGATGTCCTCGATGGAGGTCGTCGAGGTCAACCCCATGTTCGACCACGGGGGCGTGACCGTGTCCCTGGGGGTCGAGCTAATCGCCAGCGCTTTGGGCTCCCGCATCCTTTAGAGGAGACGCACTGAGTCCACAACTCTGCTACCCGGCACCGACGCCAGATTTGCGTCCCGCCGGCCGGCGGTAGCGATACGGGTGCTTCGTATCTCACTCGAGGTGGCAGTCTCATGTCACGGCGGATCCGCGCTGGTGCTTGCGGTTATGCCCAGCTCCTCTATCGTTAGCTTCACCATGCGCTCGCAGGCACGCCTGGCGAATTCCTTCTGCTTTTTTCGCCCGAAGAGAAGGAACCCTGCGCGCACGATGTGGTCGTCGATCGGAGCGGGCCGGGATAAGGCACGAATCTGGAACTCGACATTTCCCGAGTCGAGCCACTTCCATACCTGGTAATCGATTTGCCCCATCTCGAAGTGGCCCTCGAGAGTCCTGTAGCTCCACGACCAGACGCGGGCTGGACCTCCGTCTTGTTGTCGTGATCCATCGGTGACGCCGCCCGAACGCACACCCGCATAGATCCGCATGCCCCAGAAGTGAACCTCGAGCAACATGTGGCGAGTCTCGAGTGGCTCCTGGGGATCAAAGTAGGCCCGGACGAGCTTTGGGTCCACGAATCCGTAACCTGCGGTAAGGCGTCTTGCGACTTCCCAGCTGCCGCCGCAAGTGGGAGAACCGGGGCGTTCGGCCGGCAGTGGTTGCCTATATTGGTCAATCCGCCAGCCTGTACCTTCGAAGTAATCGGCTCGCGTTTCCGGCGCATAGTTAAGCTGCTTTCCACGCAGGCCTTCGAGCTCGGCTCGGATGTCGAGATTAGAAAAGAAGCGAAGCTCAGCCATTCCAAGGGACCATGCGCGTCTCGATTGAGATCAAGCCCGACCTGCGGCCTTTGGTCAGACGAACCACGTTCTCGAGCACTGAGGTCCACATGTGGAGCTGAACTTCCTTGGCCATGTGCAGCTGGTCGTAAAGGAGATGGGAGAGGCGGTCGCCGCTGCGAGCCCAGGACTCGATCTCGAAATGGAGTCCGGCTTGCTCATGAGCCCGAAACTCGATTTGTCCCGCCTCCAAGTGTCCCCGAAGTGTAACGAACCGGAAGGACGTGGATGTGACGTCAACCACTCGGACGGGGCCGTCCCATGGACCGGGCATACGCACGAGATATTCGTCACCTAATTGCATGGCTCCGGCCCGGTCCGACGATCTCAGGAAACGAGCGAATTCCGTGGGAGCCACAAGATTCGGATCCTGCTGGATCTGAGCCATGATCTCCTCGGCGGGGAGCGAGCCATCGACGATCGTGGTGCGGTAGCGGCGATGGAATAGGGGGCCGACACCGTCGTCTAGACCTTGGATTCTCTCTCGGTCAAAGTCCGCGGGGATGGATGGAGGCATCGGTTGGATACCGTCGTCCTCCATCTCGACTCGGCGCATGGGGGTAATGCGCCACATGTACCGCCAAGCCGTCAGACCCATACCCATGGGCCAGCGGCCGGCCGTCGAGAGTCGTCTTGAGAGAGAGAGTTCTATGGCCATCGTGGGGGGCCCCTATCGGGAAAGGAGTAACCTACACGGGATGCTCACGGGATGGTTACACGAACGTGGAGTCCGCGGCTGGCACCTGCACGTGGCCTCTATGGCGTCCGTTGGCCTCTGCATCAGTCTCTGGATCAGAGCGAAGACGGTCGATCAGGACGAACGGGGAAATGCGGAACGAAGAGCGCTCTTCGTCGGCTTATGGCCTCCGACCATCTGGCTCATTGGCGACTCCCTCGAGAGGCACGACTAACCGGCAATAGCAAACGAAGTGAGTGGCGGCCTAAGTTCGTTGAGGGCACGGCGGCGGGGAGTCGGGGCAGGGTCGGGTGCACGCGCTAGCCCAGGTCGCGCGCTCGATCAAGCGTGAACAGCACTTGCGCCAGGTCCTTGCCCTCGCGGACCTTGATGTAGTCCTTGGCAAAGCTCATGCCCACTTTGCGGGCGACACCCTGAGAGGGAAGGTTGTCGGCGCCGGTGGTGATCACGATGCGCTCGAGTCCCAGATCATCGAAGGCAAAGTCGCGGCACGCACACGCGGCCTCAGTCGCAAGTCCCTGCCGCCAGTACGCCTTGGAGATGTGGTAGCCGATCTCTACTTCGTCGACTCCCTCGACGTCCTGGATCGTGAGCCCGCATTGGCCCACGAGCTCGTCCGTCTCCTTGAGCTCGAGTACCCACAGACCGAAGCCGTGATCGCGGTAGAGATTCAGCTGCCAGTCGATCCAGCCGCGCGCTTCCTCCAAAGAATAAGTGCGAGGGTAGTAACGCATGTGCTCGGGATCCGACAACAGAGAGTGGATGAACGGGGCGTCGTCCATGTCATGACGTCGGAAGCGCAAGCGCTCGGTATCGCCTGGAAAAAGCTTGCTCACCGCAACACCCTTCCCTCCATACCGCCGGCCACCGTCACGACCTCGCCGGTGATGTGCCCGGCAAGATGATCAGAGGACAGGAACACAACCGCGTGGGCGACGTCGTCCGCAAGAGCGAGCTTGGCAAGTGCCATCGTGCTCGTGATCCGCGCCTCGGCGGTGGGGTCCTTGAATGCGCTTTGCGCCATCTCGGTGAGGGTCCAGCCCGGAGCCACGCAGTTGACTCGTCCCGAAGGAGCGATCTGAGTGATCTCGTTCTTGAGGCTCTTGAGTAGGCCCGAAGAAAAGGCTCCCTTGGCGGCTGCATAGTCCGCGTGGCCGGCCTCGCCGAACGAGCCGGCAGTCGAGCCGACGATGACGATGTTGCCGATTCCCGTGGAGCGAACGTGGCGAAGAAAGGCGCGGCAGCACAGAAAGGTGGCATCGAGATTGGCGCTGAGCGTGGTGCGCCAGCGTTCCAAAGACATCTCCCACAAAGGGACCTCGTCCGGCGCCCATACTCCGGCGTTGGCGACCAGGACATCGAGCGTGCCCAGCTGCAGCACCGCTTTCTCGAAGAGGTGCCCCGTGGCGGTCTCGTCGGTGAGGTCGGCCTGCAACGCGAAAACCCCGAGCTCTTCCGCGAGCGATTCGGCACGCTCCCTGCTGGTGTTGTAGGCGACACAGACCCGCGCGCCCTCTGAGGCATACGCCCGGACGATCGCACTTCCGATGCCTCCGGCGCCTCCGGTAACGAGCACGCCCCTGCCCTTCAGCCCCGTGTCCACGGTTGGCGACGTTACCCTGCCCGACGATGAAGGAAATCGGGATCGCCGGACTGCCTTACTCCGGCAAGACGACCTTGTTCCGCGCGTTGACGCTGTCAGGCTCCGCCGGGGGACGCTCCAACCAGGCAGTGGTGGATGTGGCGGACCCCCGCCTCGAGGTCTTGGCCCGCCTCGAGCGCTCCCAGAAGATCGTGCCGGCCAAGGTCCGCTTCGTCGACATTCCGGGGGGTTTCACCGCGCGCGGCATAGCGGAGTACCGTCAGACCGACGCTCTTTGCATTGTCGTGCGCGCCTTCGGGGAGGACTCGGATCCCGTGCGCGAGCTGGCTTCGGTCCAAGACGAGCTGTTGCTGGCCGATCTTGCGTCCCTCGAAAGCGGGCGCGACAAGGCCTTGAAACGGGCCCGCGGCGCTCCCGAGGCCCGAGCCGAGGTCGAGGTGCTCGAGCGAGCGCATGCGTTCGTCGATTCCTCCCACCCGCTGCGCGAAGCGGAGCTGGACGACGACGACCTCAAGCTGCTGCGAGGCTATGCCCCTCTGACGCTCAAGCCCCAGGTGATCGTGGCCAATGTCGAGGAGGGTGCCGGCGCGCCCGCAGGCATGGATGCTGCCATCGCAATCAGCGCAGCCCTGGAGGCGGAGGTTGCCGGGATGGACTCCGCCGATGCCCTGGAGCTGCTGCAGGGCTTCGGTGTGGCCACACGGGGCTTGGAGCGGGTCGTCACCGACGGCTACCGCGCTCTCGACCTCATCACCTTTCTCACCACGGGCGAAGACGAAAGCAGGGCTTGGGAGGTGCGGCGCGGTGCCACCGCTCCCGAGGCGGCCGGGCATATCCACTCCGACCTCGAGCGGGGCTTCATCCGGGCCGAGGTCGTGGGTTACGACGACCTCGTCGCGGCCGGTTCGTGGTCGAAGTGCAAGGAAAAGGGGGTCCTCAAGGTGGAAGGCAAGGACTACCGGGTCAAGGAGGGCGACGTGATCAGCGTTCGCTTCGCCGTCTGAGCACGGCCACCCTCGGAGCGTGGACCCTCGTCGCTCCCGAGGCCCTCAGTGGTCGCCCGGCAGGACGTCTTCCTCGCTCTCGTGCCAGGCGGGGTGGTCGCCCGAGGTCTCGACGTTGAAGCCGTAGTCGGAGACGAGCGAGCCGCCGTAGGCGGCGCCGAAGGTCACCAAGCCCCCGGCCAGCAGCGACAGGATCGTGACGAGCCCGGTGGCGGTGACCGCCTCCCCCGAGGGCCTGATCAGCAGGTCGATGAGCACGATGGCGGTCACCGTCAGCATCACCGCCATGTGCCAGTTCGCCGTGCGCCACGCCTGGGTGCCCGGCGCGGTCGACTTGAGCCAGTCCCAGAAGCCCGTCAGCGCCGTGGGGATGGACACGACGAAGCCTGCCAGCAGCACCCAGCTCGCCCCCGCGTAAAGGTCGTGTGCGGTGGCGCTGTCTGATCTCATCAGGAACGACACCAGGTCGAACAGGGCAACCAGGAAGTAGGCGGCTACCGGGATGTCGGTGAGAGGGGGATGAAGCGGCTTGCCGGCCCACCCCCGGAGTCCCTTGAACGATCTTCCCTTGAACGTGACCGACGGCCTAACCGAGAACAGCTTGGCCATTCCCCCTCCTTCTTCGCATCTCGACTCCCAATGTAGCGCTCGAGTTCGGCTGCTAACGTGGACACAATGATTATCGGTGCGCACGTTCCGGGCGACAAGCCCCTCGGCGAAGCCACTCAGGTGGGGGCGGAGTGCGTGCAGATGTTCCTCGGCCCCCCACAGTCCTGGAAGAAGCCGCCGGTGCGTGCAGACGCCGCCGAGCTTCGAGAATCTGCCGTGCCCGTCTACGTCCATGCTCCCTATCTCATCAACGTTGCGTCGCCCAACAACCGCATCCGCATCCCATCGCGCAAGATCCTGGCGGGAGCCATCGAGCGCGCGGAAGATATAGGAGCGGCCGGCCTCATAGTCCATGCGGGACACGCCGACGATGGGATCCCGCGAGGCTTCATGCGCTGGCGCAAGGTGTTCGAAGAGCTCGAGACCGACGTCCCCCTCCTCATCGAGAACACCGCCGGAGGCGACAACGCGATGGGTAGACTCGTGGAGACTCTCGAGTTGCTGTGGGCCGCGCTCGAGGACTTCGACGTCGGTTTCTGCTTCGACACCTGTCACGCGCACGCCGCGGGCGAGGACCTCTCCGACGTGATCGAGCGCGTCTTGGATGGAGTCGGCAAGATAGATGTGTTACACGCCAACAGCTCGCGTGATCCCGCAGGTACCGGCGCCGACCGACACGCAAGCTTTGCAGAGGGAACGATGGATCCGGAGCAGATCGCCGACATGGTGAGGGCCGCCGGCGCGCCGACGGTCATCTGCGAGACGCCGTGGACAACGATCGCAGACGACATCGACTATCTGCGAGCCAAGCTCTAGCTTGGTTCAAGCCGAAGAAATGGCTTGCAGCATCGATTCCTGCAGCCACCCGAGCCAGTGAAGCACCGCCAGCGTCGGGGCGCGCGGGTCGTCGTGGGCCAACTCGGCTCCCATCATCTCTTCGGTAACCTCGAGGCGCGCCCCGATCGCTAGCCGCACGTCGTTCAGCGCACTGAGCCACATCTGTATCTCCGCTTCGTCGAGCTCTATCCGGCCTCGCTTCAGCGCGCCCTTGACGCTTTGCAGTGAGCTCACCTTGTGCCGCTGCAGCTCATCGCCGACCAGATCGTGCCACGCGAGCGCTTCGGCCTCAGGGCCGTAGGCGTCGGGGAACAACCGCTCGACGGCGGGATCGTCGCGGCCCCCGTCATCAAGCAGCTCGAGCATCGAATCGATCAGATCGGCGAGCAACTTGCGTTCGGACTTGTCGAGCACGACCACCGCGCCCGAGCCCGCCGGCTTGACGTGTCCCACCTCAGGCGAACTTGCTCAATCAGTCGCTCTTGCTCATCGTCGCCCACAACCCGTAGCCGTGGAGCTTGAAGCAGTCGAGCTCGGCCTTCTCCCGGCTCCCGCTGGAGACGACGGCCCGCCCCTCGTGGTGCACCTGCAACATCAGCTTGGTTGCGTGCGGCCGAGAGTAATTGAACAGTTTCTGGAAGACGTAGGTGACGTAGGACATGAGGTTTACGGGATCGTTCCACACGATCACCAACCACGGCCGTTCGTGTTCGAGCTCCTCTTGGCCCTCGACCTCTCTGACCTCGGAAGGAGCGATAGCGGCGCGCATCGTCAAATCGTCGCGCATCGGCCGAGTGGCCGTTTGGGCGGTGGGCCAGTCGATCCTGGCCTCCGTGCCGGCCCAAAGCGCTCGACTGATCGGGCTGCACACCTCCTCTGGTCGCGAGCAAGACCGTCATGTTGCTCATGTGAGGCGGGCCGCCGGAGCAGGAAAAGGGGGAGGTTTGTTGACTGAGCGTTCAAGAGCAGAGTGAACTCCTTGACCAAGCGTTCGGGGAAGGCGAGAAAACCAAGCTCGCGCGGTAACGCTGCAGGTAGCCTCCGGGTCTGTAGGGGGAACGCGCACCGTCATAGATAGCCGAGCGCGCGGCGAATTTGCCGCGCACTTCCCAGGAGGCTCGCGAACGCATGAGGTCCACCGCCGCAGACGAGCACGTCCTCCCCTCACTCGAGGACGAGGATCTGGCTCTGCGCGCCCACAAGGACTTCGAGGCATTTGGGGAGCTCTACCGCCGTCATCTCTGTCCGGTCTATCGTTTCGTGCGCTCGCAAGTCCCAGGTGATGCCGCCGCCGAGGACGTGACCGCTCAGGTGTTTTTCAAGGCGTTGTCGTCGGCGGCCTCCTTCCGGGCCGAGGGCTCCTACCAGAGCTGGCTCTATCGCATTGCCCACAACTCGATCTCCTCTTGGCGCAGCGCCCGCGACAAGGGGTTCATCGTCCTGGATGAGGTGCCCGAGTCGATCGATCCTGAGCCCTCCCCTGTGGTCGTCGCCATCGCCCAGGAGCAGAGCAGCATGGTGCGCGAGACCGTCGAGCAGCTCCCTCCCGCCCAGCGCGAGGTTGTTGCGTTGCGCTATCTGGAGGACTTCAGCATCGAGGAAATAGCAGGCATCACGAGGCGGACGCGCGGTGCCGTCCGAATCCTCTTGCATCGGGCACGCTCGAGGCTGCGCAAAGACCTCGAAGGACAAGACCTCGAGGGACAAGGCCTCGAGGGAAAGGAATTGGCATGACAGGATCCGTCGAGCAGGCCGTGATCTCCACCTGTGCCTACTCTCCACGCCCCGCCTTCTCAGCCGAGCTTCTCAGCGCTCTGCGCCGAGCCGCGGGGTTGCGGCTCGTCCCCCCGGCCCCATCGGGCTACGACCGCTGGGTCCTGGCGGGTTCGATTGCGGGCGTGGCAACCGCCGCGAGCGCCGCGGTCTACGGCTTCGTCAAAATTAACCGGAAGGGCAGCGCAGCATGAGAGCAGGGCTGTTCCCGGGCCAGGGGATTCCGGCAAGAACCGTCGTCGAGTCCCTGCCCAAGAACCATGCCCTGGTGGTGTCGGCTTCGGAGCAGCTCGGCTACGACCTCTTCAGGAAGGTGGAGGTGGCTGCACGCCGCAAGGGCGCATCCCTGCCGACGGCGGTGGCTCAACCCGCGATTTTCGTCGCCGGAATGATCTCCTTCTCTTACGACTCGGCGGGCTGGGATTTCTTCTGTGGGCATAGCCTCGGCGAGTACACCGCCCTGACCGCCGCGAGAGCCTTCTCCTTCGAGGACGCCCTCACGATCGTTCACATCCGGGCCGAGGGTATGGAACGGGCCGGGCGGCTTGCTCCTGGAAGCATGGCGGCGGTCCTGGGGCTCGACCTTGAGCAGGTCTCAGACATCGCCCTGAGAACGGGTGTGGTGATCGCCAACGACAACTCGCCCGGTCAAGTCGTCCTGGCCGGCCCCGAGCCGGCCCTGGCCGCGGCCGCTACGGAGGTCCGAGCGGCCGGCGCTCGCTCGGTGCTGCTC
>JBPCPZ010000052.1:0-6331 GCA_050998655.1 Actinomycetota bacterium | reverse complement strand
TCCAGGAGGTCCTGGCCGAGGTCGCCAAACATTCTCCCTCCAACCCGCTCGAGCGAACCCTGTTGTGGCGAGAGCAGTGGGGCGAAGAGCGTTAGCCCGACTGGGAGGCCCCCGAGGCCCCACGGCGGCATCGCCTGCCCCGTCCTGCGCCGAAACCACGCCTCGGAGAGGTCTAGCCCGCCCTTTTCTTGCCGGGTGGCGGTGGGTGGTCGCACAACAATTTTCATCCCACCACTCGGCCAGGAACCTGTTAATCAGGCCATCCATTAGCCTGTCGAGATCCGAATGGGACCCGACGGGTTTCGACGGTCGAACGGAGGGATTCGCTGATGCGCAGAGGTTGGGTTTCATTGCTTGCGACGGTGTTGGTCGTGGGCATGTTCGTGTCGACGGTGCTGGTAGGCACCGCGGGGGCTTACACGCCTCGTAATGCAACGTTGAAAGGAGCCGTCGAGGTGCCGGGACCGGGCGACCCCAACGGATCCGGACATGCTCGGCTGAAGGTCTACCCGGCCAAGGGCAAGATCTGCTACCGGGTGGCGTGGAGCCGCATCCAGGACCCCGCCGCCGGCCACATCCACAAAGGCCCCGCGGGAGTGGCGGGTCCCGTGAAGGTGACCCTGTTCGACAAGGTCATCAGTAACAACGACTACTACTCGGCGTGCTCCAAAGGCCTGGGCCACAAGCTCCTGCGGGCCATCAAGGAGCATCCCAAGAAGTGGTACGTCAACCTCCACAACGATGCCTACCCCGAAGGAGCCATCCGAGGACAGCTTCACCGCCCCGCCTGACCACCCAGATCGTCGATCTAGAGCAGGGCTCGGCTCCCATTTTGTTCGGGGGCCAAGCCCTTTTGCATTCTTTCGCAGAGCCCGCGTTCTGCGCGGGTTACCGTGAATTGTGGGCTCAGAGATGGACGACAGGAACCGAGATCGGCGCCGCTTCGACCGCGCCCGAATCGTCCAGTGTGTTCGGGCGTTGCTCGAAGCGATCGGCGAGGATCCAGAGCGCCAAGGGCTTGCCCGCACCCCCGAGCGAGTCGCGGACATGTATGCCGAGATTTTCGGGGGGTTGGGCGCCGATGCCAAGGCCGAGCTCGACGTCCTCTTCGACGCCGGCCACGACGAGATGATCATGGTGCGCGACATCGCCTTTGCGTCCATGTGCGAACACCACCTCGTCCCCTTTCTCGGCCGAACCCACATCGCCTACATCCCGAACAAGGAGGGGCAGATCACCGGACTTTCCAAGCTCGCCCGGCTGGTCGACGTTCTGGCCAAGAGACCACAGGTGCAGGAGCGCCTGACCACCGAGATCGCGGATGCGATCGAGGGCGCTCTGACCCCTCGCGGTGTGCTGGTCGTCGTGGAGGCCGAGCACCTGTGCATGAGCATGCGGGGGGTGAGAAAGCCCGGCGCCCAGACCGTGACCTCTGCCGTGCGCGGACTCTTTCGCTCCAACAGCGCGACTCGGGCCGAGGCCATGGGCCTCATCTCCCGTAACTGATGGCGTGAAGCTGCGCTGCAGGGGGCTTGTGCTTGATCTCGAGCGCGCGGCCGTCATGGGAGTGCTCAACGTGACCCCGGACTCCTTCTCAGACGGAGGCCGCTTCAACGACTCGGCGGGTGCCGTCGCTCACGGACTCAGCATGGTTGCCGCGGGGGCGGCGATCGTAGACGTCGGTGGCGAGTCGAGCCGGCCGGGGGCCGAGCCCGTCCCTGTGCAGGAGGAATTGGCCCGGGTGCTGGGAGTGATAACGGAGTTGTGCGAGCGAAGCGATGTCCTCATCTCCATCGACACTCGCAAGCCAGAGGTTGCACGCCTGGCCGTGCAGGCGGGCGCGGTGATCGTGAACGATACCGCCGGTGAGGCATCGCATCCGGCGATGGACCAGATCGCGGCGGAGACCGGCGCCGGGATCGTCGTAATGCACTCGCGCGGCACTCCTGAGACGATGACTTCGCTGACTCACTACGGCGATGCGGTCGAAGAGGTGGGCACCTACCTCGACACTCGCGCCCAGAGGCTCGAACGGCTGGGACTGGAACGCGACTCGATCCTGCTCGACCCCGGATTCGGCTTCGCCAAGACCAGCGAACAAAGCCTCTCGCTCCTTCGCCGTTTGCCAGAAATCGCGGCGCTGGGGTATCCGCTGCTGGTGGGCACCTCGCGCAAGTCTTTCATCGGCAGCGCCCTCGACGTAGCTCTCGAGGAGCGTCTCGAGGGAACGCTGGCGACGTTCGCGTGGGCGGTCGCCGAGGGAGCTCGCGTCGTGCGGGGGCACGACGTCTCCTCCATCCTGAGGACGGTCCGCATGACCGAAGCGATCATGCACAGCCCATGAGCGACCGGATAATCGTCCGGGGCCTGCGGGTCTCGGCTCATGTCGGAGTAGGCGATGAAGAGCGCAGCCGGCCCCAGGTCTTGCTGGTCGGTGTCGAGGCGTGGCGAAGCCTGAGCCGGGCGGCCCAAAGCGATGAGGTTGCGGACACCATCGACTACGGTGTCTTGGTGCAGGATCTCACTGGGTTGGTCGGGGGAACCGAGGCCAGACTCCTGGAACGAATCGCGGGGCTCGTTTCCGATCACGTGTTGAGCCTCCCCGAGGTTTCCAAGGTGGTGGTGGAGATCGCCAAGGAGTCGCCCCCCGTGGACGAGAAGCTCGACTACGTGTCCGTGAGGATCGAGAGGCCCTAGGTGGTGACTTGACTGTCTGCTACGTGGGCGTGGGGTCGAACGTGGGGGACCGGAAGGACTTCTGCCGTCGGGCGGTGGCCCTGCTGGCGGAGGCCGCAGAGGTGAAGGTGCTCCGAGCCTCGTCCCTGTACGAAACGTCGCCCGTGGGAGGGCCGCCGCAGCGCTCGTTTGTAAATCTCGTAGCGGAGCTCGAGACCACCCTGGATCCTCGGTCGCTGCTCAAAGTGTGCAAGGCCATAGAACGGCGACTGGGGCGCGAGCCGGGAGACATCAAGTGGGGGCCGCGCGTCGCCGACCTCGACATTCTGTTGTACGGGGACGAAAAGATCTCGGAGGAGGACCTCGAGATCCCCCATCCGCGCCTGACGCGGCGGGCCTTCGTGCTGGTGCCGTTGCTCGAGTTGGAACCCACCGTCACCGATCCCTGGGGCGATCGCCTGAACGGCTGGCTCGATGAGGCCGAGGGCTCGGTCGAGCTGATGGGGCCATTCTGATTTAGCTCGCTCGCAGCAGCCTCTGTCTGGATAAGATGCCGCACTCTGGACAAAAAGCCCATCTAGCCCACAGGAGACCACCGCTCGTGCTCAGAACGGCAACAGCAGCGCTTCTCTTCGCCCTGACTCCGTCTGCCCTCGTCGCTCAGCCCTCGAGCGTGGGACAAGGCGGGGACAAGCCGGTGGAGAGAACGAGGCTCAGTCCGGCGTCTGCTCTCATCAAGCCCGATCTTCTCTCGCCGCGCGGCTCGTGGGTTCCCGGCGAGGTTCTCGTTCGCATGCCGTCTCGACTCGCCCGTCGCGCTCCCTCGACCAGGACCGCCGCCCTGGGCCTGCCCGGAGCGCGCGTCAAGGCGTCGGTCCCCGCCTTTGGGGTGGCGGTGCTGGAGCTTTCAGACGGGATGTCGGTGGCCACGGCCCGCGGCAAACTCGAGGACAGGGGCGTGGATGCCGAACCCAACAAGCTGATCTTTGCCAGTCAGGTCATCCCCTCGGACGAACGCTTCGGGGATCTGTGGGGTCTGCACAACACCGGGCAGGTCCACCCCGTCGCCGATCCTCCCCCCTCCACGGCCAGAGGGGAGCGTGAGGCGGACATCGACGCGCCGCAGGCATGGGACAAGGGTCTTGGCTCCCCCAAGACGGTGATAGCGGTGCTCGACTCCGGCGTCGACGTCTCCCACCCAGACCTGGTCGACAGCTTGTGGGTGAACAACGACCCGCCGGGGGGCGGGGACGACGACCACAACGGCTACAAGGACGACGTCAACGGGTGGAACTTTCCCGGAAACAACGGAACACTGGTTTCCAGTGATACCGGAATCACCGGCTACGACCACGGCACGCACGTCGCAGGCACGATTGCTGCGAAGGTCAACAGCGTCCCGGGGCAGGGCGATGTCGTCGGGGTATGCCCCGGTTGCTCCGTGATGGTGTTGCGCTTCATGAAAGCAATCGACTCCGACGGCGACGGCGACGGCTCCGCGGACGTGATGGCCGGGAACCTCAAGAATCTGTTGGAGGCCCTCGCCTATGCCCGCTCCCAGGGGGCGGACATCGTCAACGCCAGCTTCGGGAGCCCGAAGTACTCACCCCTCGAGCGAGCCGCCTTCGGCGAGTTGGGCCGCCGCGGCATTCTCACCGTCGTAGCCGCAGGCAACGCCAGCCTCGACAACGACCTCTTCACGGGAGGGTCTCCTTCTTATCCGGCCAGCTACACCCTGCGCAACATCGTCTCGGTGGCGGCTACAAATCATCGCGATCACCTCGCCTACTACACGGGTTGCGCCACAGACTCGCCGCGCTATCGCTGCGCGTTTACGAACTGGGGCCGCACTTCGGTCGACCTTGCCGCACCGGGGGTTGATGTCCTCAGTACCACTCCCAGGGTTGGCAAGGACTACAAGACCTTCGACGGGACCTCGATGGCGGCGCCGCACGCGGCAGGCGTGGCGGGTCTGGTCAAGTCCACTCACCCCACGTGGGGAGCGCGCGCCATCAAGAACGCGCTGCTGAACTCGGCCGACCGCCCTTCAGACGGCCGCCTGCGCAAGCTGTGGGCGTTACCGGGCGGCGCCCGGACGGGGAGCTTCACCGTCACCAACGGCCGCGTCCACGCGGCCGCGGCCCGCTCCGGCTCTACTAAGAGCGCTACGCCCGGACATGACGGGCGCATCGAATGGGCCAGGGTCATTCGACGGCGCGCCTCGGGAGGTGTCAAGTGGCCCTCAGATGTCAACGACGTCTACAAGAAGCGGCTGGTGAAAGGTCGTCGTTACGCGGCGTCGCTCAACGGGCCGCGTGGCACGGACCTCGACCTGTGGGTGTGGAAGCCTGGGACCAAGGAGATCTGGCAGCTCGAGACCGGCTGTTTTCGCGGACGTGGCTCCTGCCGGCTTCTGCGCGCCGCGGCCGCGCCCGACAAATCCGACGCGACGGTGTTCTTTCACGCCAAGAAAAGCGCAGTCCACTACTTTCACGTCAGCGCGTGGGTGACGAACAGGGGCGGCTACACGTTGACCGTGAAGCGGGCGTGAGCTCCGGCACTCGTCGACCGCGGACGGTCTAGAGCCGGTCACGCGTCCACGGTGCACTTCCGACGCCCTGATTGGGGCCGGGATAGCGGCCGGGCACTAGGCTGGCGGGCCTCATGGACCTGATGTGGTGCATAAGCGGGAGCGACCGGTAACCGATGGGCGCCGAGATCGCCCGGAGCGAATGCTTGGAGTCCCGACCGGGCCTCCGTGTGACGCTGATCGGTGCCGGTTCGGTCGGGACCTCAGTCGCCCTGCTGCTGGCCCGGCACGGGCATGGCATCTCTGGGGTCGCATCGAGGAGCGAGGTCTCGGCCCGTGCCGCCGCAGCGAGGCTCGACGCACGCCTCTTCGACTATTCCCAGGAGCTGCCTGACTCGGATCTCGTGCTGATAGCAACCTCCGACAGCGCTATCGAAGAGGTCGCCGGGGTTGTGGCTGAGCGCGTGAGCGCCGGAACCACCGTTTGTCACTTCGCCGGCTCGCTGGGCCTCGGCCCCCTGCGAGCCGTCCTCGCCGCGGGTGCCGATGCCTGCGCACTCCACCCCGTCCAGGCGCTCCCGGATGTGGACACCGCCCTGGCAAGGCTGCCCGGCTCCGCCTGGGGCGTGACCTCGTCTGAGGAGGCGCGTGCGTGGGCGTTCTCCCTGGTGTCAGACGAGCTTGAGGGCCACCCGGTGTGGGTGGCCGACGAGCATCGTCCGCTGTGGCACGCGGCCGCGGTCACGACCTCGGCCGGGCTCCGGGCCCTGCTGTCGAGTGCGGTCGCCATGCTCGAGTCGATCGGAGTGGAGGAGGGTCCTGCGGTGCTCGGCCCCCTCGTCTCCGGCACGCTGGCCAACTCCCTGGAGGGCCAGGGCGTCACGCTGACCGGGCCGTTCGTGCGCGGCGAGGCGGACACGGTGGCCCGCCACCTGGCCTCGTTCGATGCCTATGCCCCCGAGCTCAAGGGCGATTACGTGCGTGTCGCAACCCTGATCCTGGAGGGTGTTGCCCGCTCCTGCGGGCTGCCCGAAGACGCGCACGGCTCGATTCGAGCTCTTCTGGAGTCGGCGTGAAGGTAGTGAGGACCGTGGAGGCAGTGAGGGCAGAGTTGGCCCCGAGACG
>JBPCPZ010000150.1:0-19487 GCA_050998655.1 Actinomycetota bacterium | reverse complement strand
CCAGTCACTGGGCAAGCTCGGGAACGACCGCGTGTTCATGAAGTTCGACCAGAAGGAAACGGCGCCGGACGCGCCCAACAAGGGGCAGCCGGGCTTCGACGAGCTCTCCGGAGCCGTCAAGCAGCTTCAGGCCGCCGGGTTCGGCCTTGGAGTTAAGGGTGCCGGTCCGGGCCGTTTCTACGACTTCGACGAGGTCAAGAAAGACACTCCGAACGACCCCGACCTCAACACCTTCCTGCCGGACGCCAACTAACCAGACGGGGATGACGTAACCGACGGGCCCGGGGGCGCTGCCTCCGGGCTCCGTCGCGCCCGGCCGGGCCTTGGTCAGCCTCCGAAAGGAGCGACGCCCACCTGCTCCGGTGCCCGGCCCTGGAACTCGGCCCGGAAGTCGTCGATCGCCGCGCGCGAGTAGCTCTCGCACGACTGCAAATTTCGCCACCCAGACAGGGCGTAGCCGAAGCCCGAGGCGAGTCCCTCGAAGGGAGCCCCCAGCAGGGGCTCGGCGAAGCCTGAGCGCTGCGCCCTCTGGTTGGCATCCTCTACCAGCGCCTGGATCCCTTCGACCGCCGAAGCGGGGGCTTCGGGGTCGTACCAGATCACTATCTGCCCGTGCTCGAGGTTGTGCACGAGCTGCTCCGGCTCGAGTGGGCTGGGATAGAAGCCGGGGTCCGCGGGAGTGCCATAGTGGGGACCGGAGGTCGGCGGGGTCGAATTGTAGGGATCGTGCTCTGCGCCCACGTCGATGTGATCGCGACTCTGCTCCGCGAATTGCTCAACGTCGTTGCAGCCGGCGGCCGAGGCCGCGACCCCGTCGGGGACTGAGATCGTGGTCGTGGCGCTGCGGTCGGACAGCACAAGGGCGACGACCGCCACGATCACGACAGCGGCGATGCCGGCAGTTACCAGGTTCGAGCGCCGGCTGGTCTGGCGCTGTTGCGCCTTGCGGGCCTGTTCGGCGAGCCGCTTGCGCTGTTTCTCCTGGAGTTTCTTGCTCTGTCCCTTGTCGAGTTTCTGGCTCATCTGGACCTTCTTAGAGGACGTGCGCCTAGAGGACGTGCGCCTAGAGGACGTGCGCTTAGAAGACTTGCGCTTAGGGGGCCGAGGTTAGCAGCGGCCCTCGGCTTAGTTTCGACGGGCGGTGGGCTCACTTGAAGAGATCTGACGGGACCGCCCCGGCCCCCAAGGCCAAGCTCACCTGAAGAGATCCTCGTCCGGCGGCCGCACGATCGCAGCCGCCGAGCCCGGTCCTCGCACGACACCCGCGCCGCGGATCAGGGCCGCGGCCCGGCCCGTCGCTTTGCCCATCACGAGCTCGGCGGCCCCCGCGAGCTCGTCGGCGACACAGATGATCGTGGCGGAGAGCTCGTTGCCGAAGGAGTCCTGCCGGCCCCTGTAATCCAAGAACGGATCGATCCCTGCTACGCCGATCGCCACATTGGTCTGTCCCTTGCGCCAGGTCCGGCCAAAGGTGTCGGAGATCACCACGGCGACATCGGCCCCGGTGAAGTGGCGCAGTCGGGCCCTGAGCCGTCGGGCCGAGAGGTCGGGGTCCACCGGCAGCAGGCAGATCCACCCGGGCGCGACGTTGGATGCGTCGACGCCGGCGTTGGCGCAGACGAAACCGTGGCGTGTCTCCGAGATCACGAGCTCGCCGACGCGCCGCAGGATTCGGACTGACTCCGCTTCGATCGCGGCCGAACGCTCCGCCCCCTCCACCAGGCGCCCCTCGGCCTTGGAGACCGCCTTGTGAGCCACGACAACCACGTCGCCGCTCAGAATGCCTCCCTCCGGGGCGGCCGCAGCAATCAGTGCGGCGAGATCGTCGCCCTTGGTCACCTCCGGGATCCCTTCGAGCCCCAGCACGCGCAGCTCGCTCCCCGCCCCCGTCGAGGCCGTCACAGCTCCAACAAGGAGGAGGCGAGCCTCTCCGAAGCGTTGTGATCTCTCATGATCGAGGGGAGCGCCACTGCTCTCATCCCGAGCTCCTGGATCAGGGCGCGCTCCTCGGGGTCCGAGACATCCACCACGAACGCATCGCAGAACCCGGCGTAGAGGCGCGCTACGGCGGACGCGCCGGCACCCGCCCCGAGGCTCTCGAGCAGGCGGTCGGCGGGGCCTTTGAGGGCAGCGCCGCGCACGATGGGAGAGACCGCGATCACGCGCGGGTGGGCCGCCAGCGTCTCCTTCACGCCTGCGAGCGACACGATCGGCCCGATCGACAGGAAGGGGTTCGAGGGGCACAGGATCACGATATCGGCGTCGGCGAGCGCATCGAGGACTCCGGGGGCCGGCTTGGCGTCATCGAGCCCGTCGAAGGACACCTCCACGATCTCCGGGCGGTGGCGCTCCTTGACGAAGTACTCCTGAAACTCGAGACGGCGGCCGTCGGAGGTCTCGACCACGGTACGGACCGGGTCGTCCGACATCGGGAGGACGCGTGCCGCGACGCCGAGGCCCCGTGCGAGTTCCCGGCTCACCTCGCTCAGCCTCATGCCCGCTCGCAGACGCCGGGTGCGCGCCAGGCAGGTGGCGAAATCGCGGTCGCCGAGCCGGAACCAGGCCTGCTCACCGAGCTGCTCGAGCGCGTCGACGAGATGGAAAGTGTCCTCCTCGATGCCCCAGCCTCGTTCGTAGTCGGCGATTCCCGCGAGCCAGTAGGTGACGATGTCGAGGTCGGGTGACACGTGTACGCCGTAGAGCTCGGCATCGTCGCCCGTGTTCACGATCGCCGTGAGGTCCGAGCCGGCGAGCTTCTGGAGCCCCACGAGGAGCTTGGCACCTCCCACCCCGCCCGCCAGCGCCGTGACCTTCACGGCCGAGGAGTCTACGGGCCGATCTGAACCCCGACCACTACCTAGCCCTCCTCCGCCGACTTTTCCGGTGGCAGATGACCACGGTCCGCGTTTCCCCACGGTTTTCTGTGGGCAGGCGTCCGCGGTCCGCTTTCGCCACCGCGACCCGATGGACTTTCGCCACGGACCAACCGGCATGGCGCCGGGCGCTGGTAGTTTCGGCGCCATGGCCCTGCTCGACGTGCTCCTCGACCGCGCCACGCGCCTGGAGCCCCTGACCGACGACGAGCTGAGGCGTCTCGCGGCCCTCGGCAAAGAGGCCCCCGAGGCCCTGCACGCGGGTGCCGCGGCGGTCCGCGACGACGTCTTCGGCCCCCGGATCACGTACTCGAAGAAGGTTTTCATCCCCCTGACGAAGCTGTGCCGCGACGCGTGCGGCTACTGCACCTTCGCCCGGCCCCCGAGTCCCACGGAGAAGGCCTACCTGTCTCTGGACGAAGTGCTCGCCATCGCCTCCGCAGGTCAGGCCGCAGGCTGCAAGGAGGCGCTGTTCACGCTCGGCGACAAGCCCGAGCGCAAATGGGCGCAGGCGCGCGACGAGCTGTCGTCCCTGGGCCACGAAACCACGGTCTCCTATCTCGCCGCCGCCTGCCGCGCGGTGCTCGAGGAGACTTCGTTGCTGCCTCACGCCAACCCCGGAGCGATGACCGAGGAGGAGATCGCGCTTCTCCGGGGGGTATCGGTGAGCCAGGGGATGATGCTCGAGACGGTGGCCGAGGGTTTGCTGCGCAGGGGCGGCGCCCACTTCGGCGCCCCCGACAAGAAACCCGCACTGAGGCTCGAGACGCTCGAGGCGGCGGGACGGGCGCGCGTGCCGTTCACGACCGGCATCCTCATCGGTATCGGGGAATCGGCCGAGGACAGAGTCGAGGCCCTGCTTGCGATCCGCGCTGCGCATCAGCGGCACGGTCACATTCACGAGGTCATCGTGCAGAATTTCCGGGCCAAGGCCGGTACGACGATGGAGGCATGGCCCGAGCCGACCGCCGCCGACATGCGCACCGCGATCGCCCTCGCTCGCCTGATCCTGCCTCCCGAGGTCGTGATCCAGGCCCCTCCCAACCTTGCTCCGCAGGAATACGGGACCTATCTGGAGGCGGGGTTATCGGATTGGGGCGGAGTGTCGCCGGTGACCCAGGACCACGTCAATCCCGAGGCACCGTGGCCGCAGCTCGATGAGCTGCGAGCGGTCACCGAGGAACGCGGTTTCCTCCTGCTGCAGCGAACCGCCGTACACCCCCGCTACTGCGCCACCCCTCCCGCGCTCGAGCGCTGGGTCGAGAAAGGACTCAGATCTCGCCTGTTGGATGCCATCGATGCTGAGGGCTATCGCAGAGAGGAAGGCGACGGCGTGTGGTACTCGGGGGCCGAGGCGGCCCCTCCCGCGGAGGCAAAGATCGCGCTCGAGCAGGCCCACGCGCGTGCCTGGGCCGTGCCGGGGAGGCTCATACGGGGGCCCCTCAGCCGCGCCCTCGATCGTGCCGCGGGGGGCGAGACTCTCTCGGAGCAGGAGGTGTGTCTGCTGTTCTCGGCGCGCGGGGCCGAAGCCGAGCGCCTTTACTCCGTCGCCGACGAGCTCCGCAAGGAGGCGGTAGGAGATGACGTCACCTACGTCGTCAATCGCAACATCAACTACACGAATATGTGCTACTTCCGGTGCGGATTCTGCGCTTTCTCGAAGGGACCGCGCTCGCTGAACCTGCGCGGCGAACCGTATCTGCTGAGCCCTGAGGAGGTCGCCTCACGAGCGCGTGAGGCATGGGACAGGGGGGCGACCGAGGTCTGCATGCAGGGGGGCATCCACCACTCCTTCACTGCAACCCACTATCTCGACTACCTGCGAGCGGTGAAAGAGGAGGTGCCGGGGGTCCACGTACACGCGTTCACCGCGCTCGAGGTGTTCCAGGGCGCCGCCGCCTCGAACCTGCCTGTGCAGGAGTTCCTGGGGCAGTTGCGGGATGCCGGTCTCAAGACGCTGCCGGGCACCGCTGCCGAGATCCTGGACGACGATATCCGAGCCCTTATCTGTCCCGACAAGCTGACGACCTCCGAATGGTGTGAGGTCCATCGCGCAGCCCATGCTTTGGGGCTGCGGTCGAACGCAACGATCATGTTCGGGACCGTGGAGGGGCCGCGCAACTGGGCCCGCCATCTCGAGGTTGTGAGGCGTCTGCACATCGAGTTGAGCAGGGGGGGGCCGGGTCTGTTCGAGTTCGTCCCGCTTCCCTTCGTTCACATGGCAGCACCCATCTATCTCAAAGGGAGGGCACGACGCGGCCCGACCTTCGAGGAGGCACTCAAGATGCATGCGGTGGCCCGGATCGCGCTTCATGGGTTCATTGACAACATTCAGGTTTCCTGGGTCAAAATGGGGGTCGAAGGCTCGAAACTGGCGCTCCAGGCTGGCTGTAACGATCTAGGCGGCACACTCATGAACGAAAACATCTCGCGGGCGGCGGGTGCTTCTCACGGCCAAGGACTCGAGGCGGAGGAGATGGAGGCGCTGGTGCGATCCATCGGGAGAAAGCCTCGTCGTCGCACCACTCTGTATGAGACCGTCTCCTGCTAACCCAGCTGTTCTCTCGCAGGACCGGGGCGATCTGGGCATGAAGACAACATCGTTGGGGGCCGAGGAAGGCTTTCAGCCGGCGCATTCCGCCGGCACCGAGTCCCTCCCGGTGCTTGCCATCGTAGTCACCCATCGCGGCCGCCGCTGGATCAGGGAATGTCTTGCCGCACTTGCTAATCAGTCTTACGACCTGATGGACATCCTGGTGGTGGATGATGCGTCTCCGGATCACCGCTCTGCTCCGGCCTTGAGGAGGATCGTCAAGCGTCATTGCCGACGGCGCAGATGGGGGTATCTAAGGACGGCTCGCCCGCTTGGATTCGGGGGCGCGATCAACTGGGCGCTGTCGCGCGTCAGAACCGACGCCGACCTTCTTCTCTTCATCCACGACGACGTTGCCCTCGAGCCCGATGGGGTCGCGTCCATGGTGCGCCGTATCGCCGCCGATCCCGCCACCGCCATCCTTGGCCCGAAGATCGTGGGTTGGACCGATCCATCGCGCCTCGAAGAGGTGGGGATGGCAATTGACCGCTTCGGATACCCGTATAAGGGCCTCGAGCGCGGAGAACTCGATGTCGGCCAGCACGACCATCCCTCCGAGGTTTTCTTCGTTACCTCGACATGCATGCTCGTGCGCCACGCGGTGTTCAGGACTCTGGGGGGCTGGGACGCCCAGATGCGAGCGTACTCGGAGGACCTCGACCTGTGCTGGCGAGCGCGAGTGGCAGGACATTCGGTGCGCGTAGAACCTCGAGCCTCGGCCCGCCACGCCATTGCTCTGGCCACGGGACAGCGTCTCTCCCCCTTTACGCCGGCTCGCTACTACATAAGGCGAAACCGGCTTCGCTCCATCGCCAAGAGTGCATCGGGTTTGCGCCTGGTGTGGCTGGTGCCCCAGTTCGTGATTCTCGCGGTGGCGGAGATGTTTGCTTTTGTCGTGCTTCGGCAGTACGGCGAGATCGTCAACCTCGCTCGCGCGCTGGGTTGGAATCTCCTGCGGTTGCCACAGACCTTGTTCGCCCGAATCAAGGTGCAGAGAGGGCGAGCAATCGCCGATCGCAGCCTCAACCGGCTGACCGTCAAGGAGACCACCCGCGTGCGCGCATATGTCTCTAACCAGGCGGTGCGGCTGGAGGAGGCGTGGGGGCGCAGAGCCGAGCTGCTGGGTAGAAGGACGAACCAGGTCCGCTCCGTGAGAACACGAGTGTCACAACCGACGAGCATCGTTGCGTGTGTCCTCGTGCTCCTCCTGCTGGTGGGATGGCGAAACGTGCTGTGGGCAGGGCCTGCCCCCGTCGGCCAGTTGCTCCCGTTCCCCAACGATCCCGGCGCAGTCCTAGGGAGCTACTTCGCCCTGTGGCGAGAGTCGGGATTCGGAGAGCCGTGGCCCGCTTCGCCCGCCTTCTTGGTGCTGGGTTCGTTTCCGCTCTTGTTGTTGGGAGCAACCAACCTCGCCTTCAAGGCAATGCTCGCAGCATTCGCAGTGCTCGCCTTCGTGGGCGCCTACCGCCTTATGAGCGAGCTCGCCGGGCGACCGGCCCGGTGGGTGGCGGGTTCCTTCTACCTGCTGGGCGGAGTCGGCTACGCAGGCATCCGCACCGGTGACCTCGGCGCACTGCTTCTGGGTGCGGTGGCGCCGTTCGCCTTGCATGCCCTGCTGCGGCTCACCGGCTGGCTGCGGCCTCCGAGCCACGATCCGGGGGCGGAGCTGGCCCGACTGGCGCTGAGTGCCGCCATCGGGGCGTCGCTGGCGCCGGGGTCGCTGTTCCTGTGGCTCGGTGCGGGGGTTCTTTTGGCCGCCGGTCGAGGGTTCACTGCGGCTCGATGGCCGCTGCGCGAGGTGGTTGGTGTGTGCGTGAGCGTGACGTTGGCGTGGGCTCTGCTGCTGCCCTGGAGCCTGGGATGGTTCTCGGTCGACACTTCCGAGCCAACCGCCTACGGCGGCGCCCTGGACGTGGCTCTGGGGCGTAACCCGGCCATGCCCCTGGCCATGGCGCTGGCGCCCGTCCTCCTCGGGGTCCTGGCGGCCACGCTTGCGGCAGGCCCCCGGCGCCGCTTGGCGCTTGCGTTGTGGTTGCTGGTGGGCGGAGCGACCCTGTTGGCGGGAGTAGGGAGCCGAGCCCTCCCCCTGGCGCCCAGCGCCGTTCAAGCAGCAGTGCTGCCGTGGCTCTGTCTGGCGTTGCTCGCCGGGCTTGCCGTGGCCGCAGTCGTGCTCGACCTCCCTCAGCGCTCTCTGGGCCCGCTGCAACCGGTGGCCTTCGGCGCGCTCGCGGTGGCCGCAGCGCTTTTCGCAGCCGGGCTGGGACCGGCCCTGTGGAGGGGCGAGTGGATGCCCGGCCCCGGTGGCCGCGCCGCGGGCGCCGCCACCATCACGCAGGTCAGCGCCGCGGTCGGCGGCGAGGCGCGGACCCAATGCGACTCGCGGGTGCTGTGGGTGGGCCAAGAGTGGTTCGGCGACGACCAGGATCCCTTCGCTCCGCGAACCGCCTACGAGCTGACCGGTCTGGAGGGCAAGCGGCTCCCGGACGTCCTTGGTGGCTTCGACCCGCTCGCCCATGAGGCGCTTGACCACGCGATCGCTGCGATCGAGCAGGGGGCGACCGACCGCGGCGGGCGCTGGCTCGGCGGATTCGATGTGGGCTTCGTCGTACTCGTGGATGATGATCAGGAGAGGGACGCGTGGTTGGCGCAGCGGGACCTCGCGGTGGCGCGCGAGGGGACCGGCTATCTCGTCCTCGAGAACCGGGCCCCAGTGATGCGCGCGGGTGTCGCCGAAGAGCTACCGCCGGCTGCTGGGAACCCTGCCGCCCTGAGCCGGCCACAAGAAGCAGTGGAATTGCGCCGAGGCGCCGGGGAGAGCTGGTCTGCCGCCCGGGTATCCGGCCCCGGGGCATTATTTCTAGCCGAGAGTGCCGACGAGGGATGGGCTGCTTCCGTAGGGGAGCGCTCCTTGGAGCGCCGGCGCTCCGCATGGGGCAACGCATTCCTGATGCCCGAGGGCGCGGGCTCTCGAGCCGAGCTGAGCTTCGAGCGTCCCCCCGGTTACTTGCTGTGGCTCGTCGGGCTCGGGTTTCTGTGGCTCGCAACCTTCGGGGCGGCGACCGTGAGACGGGCCGAAACGTCAGGATGCAGGCATCGGACGGGTGTCCGCCGATGACCGAGCTGCTGCGAGAGGCGACGCTGGCGTTTGTGGTGATCGTCCTGTTGGCCGCGGCGGTCGCACTCGATCTCGGGAGTGGCGCAGCTCGCCAAGCTCCTGTTCCTGAAGCTGCGGCCCCCTTCGTGGGCCGGGCCCTGTTCTGCTCCGCACTGCTCGATCACCAGGGAGCGTCGGGGCGTGTAACGGCGTCTTCCCAGCGCGCGCGCGGCGGCGTGGCCGTTGTACCCGCGCCCGCTAAGTCGCCCGGTGCCGGCACGCGGGTGTGGTCGGGGCCGATGCGTACGCGCCCGCAGGCGGTGGAGGGTCGCGGAGCGCCGGCCTATGCCGGCCTGTCCCTTCAACTTGCGAACAAGAAAGAGCGCGGTAGCGCCGCCGCCCGCTGCTCACCGGAAGCATCCACCGACTGGTTCTTCGCCGCGGGCACCACCGCCATAGGACACGACGAGCGCCTTCTGCTCCACAATCCCTTCCCCGAGGAGGCGGTAGTAAGGATCACTCTGTTCACCAAGGTCTCCGACATCGTCAAGTCCGGGCTCTCCGACGTCGCCGTTCCTGCGGGCGGCACCCAGGAGGTCAGGCTCAATCGAGTTGTTGTGCCGCGCTCGCTGTTGGGGGCCGAAGTGACGGCGGTGCGGGGCCGAGTCGTCGCCTGGAAGTCGGTGATTTCACGCCCTCGTGAAGGGGCGCGCGGAGTGAGCTTCTCCCTCGGGGCAAGCGATCTGGCTTCGAGGTGGTTCTTTGCCCACGGGCTTATCGGGCCGGGAGTCGAGGAGTCGATTTCGGTTCTGAACCCATCCGACAGAGAGCTGACGGTGACCGTGTCGCTGGCGGCAAGTGATCGGGCGGCACAGCCGGCGGGGCTCATGGACGTCTCCGTCCCCCCACGTTCTGCTCGCCGACTGACGCTCGGCGAGGGGACTCTGGCCGGCTCGGCCAAGAAGCCTGTGAAGGTCAGTGCAACGGTGGCTTCGACCAACGGAGTCGAGTTCGTCGCCGAGCGCGAGATTTCCTACGGGCGCGATCTTGGTGAGGGAATGACGGCCGAGATGGGGGCCGTGACTCCTGCTCGTTCGTGGTTGCTGACCCCGCCGGTTGCGGACTCGAAGGACGACTCTGTGGCGATCCTCAATCCCACCGCCCGTGACGGGCGCGTGGATGTTCTTCTGCGCAGCGAGCGGGGCGTTCGAGAGCCGGCATCGCTCCAGGGCCTGAAGATCGGGGCAGGGCTGCGGCTCGAGGTCCCCTTGAGCCGCTGGACCTCGTCGGGCCCCCGCGTGGTCGCGCTGGTGTCCTCCGATGTTGCGTTGGTGGCGGAGCGCTTCGCCCACTCCCGGCGTGTCCTCGACTGGGCCGATGTCATGGGCTTTCCTCTTCCGGACGATTAGCCCGCGCCCTTCACCACGGAGGACGGGGTCGGTGGCCCTTGTCTCTACAAGCTTGGTTTGCTAATCTCCGGACGAGAAGTGCCCTTGAGAGCTCTGCGGGCGCATTAGAGACTTGGACGATAGGGGAGGACTCATGGCGAACGGCACCGTCGATGCGTTACGGGAGAACGTCCGCGGTGGCGTGGTCACTCGTGACGACGAGGGTTACGAGGAAGCTCGGACGGTCTACAACGCGATGATCGACAAGCGGCCACGAGTCGTCATCCGCGCCCAGGACGTTGGCGATGTTATGGCAGCAGT
This sequence comes from Actinomycetota bacterium, assembly GCA_050998655.1. Lineage (GTDB taxonomy): Bacteria > Actinomycetota > CADDZG01 > CADDZG01 > WHSQ01 > JACDAL01. Next base: position 9,218 of record JBPCPZ010000150.1, on the reverse strand, counting down.
CGATTTCGCTCGAGAGAACGAGCTTGACCTTTCGATTCGCGGCGGCAGCCACAGCGTGCCTGGATTTGGCACCTGTGATGACGGCGTCGTGATTGACCTGTCGCCGATGCGAGGTGTCCGCGTAGATCCCAGGACTAAGACCGCACGCGCCGAGGGGGGAGCCACCTGGGGCGACTTCAACCACGCGACCCACGCTTTCGGGTTGGCCACAACCGGCGGAATTATCTCGACAACCGGGATCGGGGGGCTCACTCTCGGTGGAGGCATCGGATACCTCTCCCGCGGGTACGGCCTATCCAGCGACAATTTGGTGTCATGCGACGTAGTCACCGCTGAAGGCAGCTTTGTCACCGCGAGTCAGAGCGAGAACGAAGACCTTTTCTGGGCGTTGCGGGGCGGCGGCGGCAACTTCGGCGTTGTCACGTCTTTCGAATATCAGCTGCATCCGGTCAAGGACATCTACGGCGGACCTATCTTCTATGAGCTCGACTACGCGAGCGACGTCCTACGGTTCTTCCGCGAATTCCTTCCAGAGGCGCCCGAACAGTGGGGTGGTTTTCCGGCCTTCCAGATCGCACCGCCGTTGCCCTTCATCCCCGAGGAGCGTCACGGTGATACTTTCTGCGTGGCCGTTGCATGCTGGGCGGGTCCGGTCGATGAGGGTGAGAACGCGCTCAGACCGTTACATGATCTCGCACCCGTTGTTGCTGAGCACGTCGGGCCGATGCCGTATCCGATGCTCAATTCGGCCTTCGACGGACTCGTCCCGCCGGGACTCCAACACTACTGGAAAGCAAACTTCGTGACAGAACTGACCGACGCCGCGATCGACGCGCATCTGAAGCACGCGCCCAAGTTGCCGGCCGTGAACTCAACCGTCCACATCTATCCGATCGACGGAGCATGCCATCGCATCGGATCCGACGAGACGGCCTTCGGCCACCGTGACTCCAACTTCGCCACGGTGATTGCCGGGATGTGGCCCGACCCCGCCGAGAACGAAAGCAACATCGAGTGGGTTCGCGATTACTATGACGCGGTCGCGCCGCATTCGGAGGAGGGTGGCTACGTCAATTTTGCTGCCGATGATGATCAGGCGCGCGTCCCAGCCAACTACGGCGCAAACTACGCAAGGCTGGTTGAGGTCAAGCGAAGGTACGATCCCGACAATCTGTTCCACATGAATCAGAACATCAAGCCCTGAGGCATCCATTTCGGGAGTCCTATAACCCCGTCCCGTCCGGCTGATCCGGCGGAGCAGCTGTGTCTCCGATAGCTCACCCGCGCCTCTCGGGCCCTAACGGACGCAGGTCCTAGCGGCCGACCATCCCTGCGGCGGTCCAGGCCGAGGCAGCCTCGATCAGCGCGTCGAACAGGCCCCTCTGGTCCGGATGGCCCGCCACCATCGCTTCCGGATGCCATTGGACCCCCAGGACCCAGGAGTACTCAGTGGACACGACCGCTTCCAGCACGCCGTCGTCGGCCCAGGCGATCTCCTCGAGCCCGGCGGCGGCGCCGTCCAGGCCCTGGTGGTGGTGAGAATTGACACCGGGCTTGGTCGAGCCCAACATCCCGGCGAGCTCGGCCCCCTCCGCGATTTCGACCTCATGGGCGATCTCGTCACGAGGGCGGTCACGATCATGGGGGAGCCGGTCGGGCCTGTCGGCGAGGTGCTGGTCGAGACGCCCTCCCAAACACACGTTCAGTAACTGCATCCCGCGGCAGATGGCCAGGAGGGGCAGGTCGCGCTCGAGGGCGGCCCCCAGCAGCCCGAGCTCGAAGCGGTCTCGCAGGCTGCTGATGTTGCGGGTGCAGGGATGGCGTTTCTGGGAGTAAAGGGCAGGGTCGACGTCGCCTCCGCCCGTGAGGATGAGGCCAGAGACGCCGTCGAGAGGCGAGGGATCTCCGGGCTCGAGGCCCTCCAGCAATGAAACGTGGGGAGGAACGGCCTCGTCCGAGAGCGAAACCGTGAACGGCGACAGCACCACGGGGGCGCCGTGGCTCAGTTCCACCGCGTCCACGTAGGGGCCGGGGAAGCGTCCTACGTCTTCGTTAATGACCTTGCTCGAGGTGATTGCTATGCGCCGGGGTGGCGTCGTGTTATCCAGGTCGCTCATTATGGTTATTCACATCCCTCTGCTTCGGAGAAGCGCGTGACTGATGTTATTCGGTTCGAGACGGCCGCCATCCATACGGGTCAGGAGCCCGATCCCGCCACGGGGGCCGCGGTCGTTCCCATCTACCAGACCTCCACCTACGTGCAGGAGGCGGTCGGGCGGCATAGGGGCTACGAGTACTCCCGCACCGACAATCCCACCAGGCGAGCGCTCGAAACCTGTCTCGCGGCGCTAGAGGGCGCTCGCTTTGCGGTCTCCTTCTCTTCGGGGATGGCGGCCATCGCGACTCTCGCGCTGGCCCTCGGCGAGCGGAGCAAGGTCGTTATCCCCGATGACGGCTATGGGGGCACCTACCGGCTGTTCGACAAGGTGATGGCCGAGTTCGGCGTGCCCTTCGAGATGGCGGATATGAGCGACGAGTCGGCGCTCGCCAAGGCACTGGACGACGGCGCCGGGCTGGTGCTGGCGGAGTCCCCCACTAACCCGCTGCTGAGAGTGCTCGATCTCAGGATGATCGCAGCGCGCGCGCACGAGGCCGGCGCGCTGTTTGTCGTCGACAACACCTTTGCGACTCCCTATCTGCAGCGGCCCCTCGAGCTCGACGCCGACGCGGTCGTCTACTCGGCCACGAAGTACCTCGGCGGCCACTCCGACCTGGTCATGGGGGCGGTGACGACCTCGGACGAGGCTCTCGCCGGGCGCCTGAAGTTCCTCCAGAACGCGGTGGGCGCGGTGCCGGGTCCGTTCGACTCGTGGCTGCTGTTGCGTGGGCTCAAGACGCTGGCTCTGCGGATGCGGGCCCATTGCGCGGGGGCGGCCGCCGTCGCCGACTGGCTGTCACGGCACAGTGGCGTCACGGAGGTTCGCTACCCGGGCCTCGAAGCGGATCCGGGCCACGCGCTTGCCTCCGCTCAGATGAATGCTTCGGGCACCCCCCTCTACGGGGGCATGGTGTCGGTCGAGCTGGCCTCGGAGAGCTGCGCACTCCAGGTCTGCGAGCGCACCCGGCTGTTCTTCTTGGGCGAGTCCTTGGGCGGGGTCGAGTCCCTCATCGAGCACCCGGCCCGCATGACTCATGCGAGCCTGGAAGGCTCGGGGGTCGAGCTTTCCCCGGGGCTCCTGCGCCTCTCGGTCGGCATCGAGCACCCCGACGATCTCATCGCCGATCTCGAGCAGGCCCTGACCGTCTAGCCCTTCGCCGAGTGGTGGCTGAATGCTCTATATAGCCGGCCGTCTCAACCACTCGGCCCGGTCCGGCCGCCCCGGCTCCCTCAGCTCGTCGTCTGGTGGGCGAGGAAGTCGAGGAGGTCGGCGCGGGTAAGCACCCCCTTGAGCGCCGTTCCGTCCACCACCACCACGGCCTCCGCCCCGCGCGACAGGTCGGCGAACATCGCCTCCACGCCGGCGGAGGATTCGAGGACCGGCAGGGGAGGGTCCATGACCTCGGCGACCTCGCGCTCGACTGCGGACGGGTCGCGAAAGAGGCGATCGAGCAGGCTGCGCTCCCTGATCGACCCGACGATCTCGGAGATGTCCCCGGCGGCCGAGGTTGCGGCCACCGGCAGCTGCGAGATCCCGAAGCTCTGGAACATCTCTATGGCGCGGCCGACTCCATCTTCGGCACCGATCACCACGAGGTCCGGGACATGCGGTTCGAGCCTTCGCTTGCGTGCCAGAACCTGGCCGATTCGAGCCTGGGTTCCGGGGGGCTCGATGAAGCCGTTCTGAAGCATCCAGGCGTCGTTGTATAGCTTTGACACGTAATTGCGGCCGGTGTCGGGGAGGATCACCACCACGACGTCGGTGGGGGAGAGCCCCTTCGCGACGGAGAGGGCGGCGAACACGGCGGTCCCACACGATTCGCCCACCAGAAGACCCTCTTCCCGGGTGATCCTGCGGGCGGTTAGGAGCGAGTCCCGGTCCGAGACCGTTACCCAGTGGTCGACGACAGAGGGGTCGAAGCTCTGGGGCCAGAAGTCCTCCCCTATACCCTCGGTGAGATAGGGATGAGGGTGCTCGCCGGTGTACAGCGAACCCTCGGGGTCGGCTCCCACGACCACGACGGCGTCGTTGCGCTCCTTGAGGTAGCGGGCGACTCCGGTGATCGTGCCGCCCGTGCCCACGCCGGCGACGAAGTGCGTGACTCGGCCCTCGGTCTGCTCCCAGATCTCGGGGCCCGTGGTCTCGTAGTGCGTCCTGGGGTTCTCCTGATTGGCGTACTGGTTGGGCTGGAAGGCGCCGGGGATCTCCTCGGCAAGGCGGTCGGCGACCCGGTAGTACGACTGTGGGGAATCGGGAGGAACGGAAGTGGGAGCTATGACTACCTCGGCCCCGTAGGCCCTCAGCAGTGTGATCTTCTCCTGGCTCCTCTTGTCGGGCATTGTGAAGATGCAGCGATAGCCCTTGAGCGAGGCGGCGATGGCGAGCCCGACCCCTGTGTTGCCAGACGTGGGCTCGACGATGGTGCCTCCCGGACGTAGCAGTCCGGCCTGCTCCGCGGCCTCGATCATCCGGATCCCGATGCGATCCTTCACGCTGCCTCCGGGGTTCAACAGCTCGACCTTGGCAAGAAGCTCGGGGGGCAAGCCGCGGCCGACATGCACCAGGCGCAGCAATGGCGTGTTCCCCACCAAATCCAGTAACGACTCGTATATCGCCGACTTGTGCACAGCCGGCCTGTCTAAGTTCATGCGACCATGGTAAAGGGGCTTCAGGGCCGCCCTTCAGACGCCGATTATGTGGTTGCAACCGATTGAGGCTTTCGAGCGTCTCATCGACATACTGCGACTTGCCGTGCGGCTGATCGGTTACTTTGCGAGGTCGCCTGCCGGCGCGATGGAGTGGGTCGCTCCCGGAAGTGGCGGACAAGGAGCGAAACGCCGAAAACATCGGCGTCTCGCCTGGATGGGAAGAAGGGGCCGGTGCTGGCAAGAGAGGCAGTTGAAGTCATCCCGCGGGAGGAGGCGCGACCCGCGGCCGGCTCAATCTGGAAAAAAGTGGCCGCGGTCTTGCTGGTGCTGATGCTGCTCGCAGTGCTCGCAGCCGGAGGCGCGGCATGGGCGACCCAGGACTACGCGGCCAAATACGAGGGCCGGCTGCTCCCCGGAACGACGATCGCGGGCATCGATGTCTCCGGCATGACCCCCAAGGAGGCGTTGGCGTCGGTCAAGGCATCCATCCGCCCGGCGCTCACTCGCAAAGTGGCCATAACCTGGCGCGACCGCCGCTGGACGACCACGCCCAAGGAGCTCGGCGCCCGTAGCGACGCCCGGCGCGCAGTGCAAGCCGCAGTAGCCGCCAGCGGTCAGGTCACGTTCATGGAGAAGGCGCGCATGCGCTGGCTCGGCGAGCGGCTGAGCTTCCAGGACCAGGTCGCCGTCACGCATCCGCGCAAGGGAATCAAGGGGTTTGTCTCGGGTATAGCCCAGGGCCTCTTCGAGGAGCCTGAGGACGCCGCCCTCGACTACTCCAGCGGATGGGTGAACATCGTGCCCGGCGACAAGGGGCGCCGGGTGGAACGTAAGGAGGCGAGCGCGGCTCTCTCCGGAGCCCTGTTGAAGAACAGAGGGACGGTCCCGTTGCCGGTCCAGATCCTCGAGCCTGAGGTCACCGCTGCGACCTACGATCAGGTGCTGCTGGTTCGCATCGGCGAGAACAAGCTTTACCTCTACAACGACGGCGAGATCACGAACTCATGGCCGGTGGCGACGGGCCAGCCCGAGTACATGACGCCCACGGGCCTCTACTCCGTCACCGAGAAGCGCTACCTGCCGACCTGGGTCAACCCGGCCCCCGACACCTGGGGGGCCGATCTTCCCACCGAGATCCCGCCCGGCCCCGGCAACCCTCTGGGGGTGCGAGCCCTCAACTGGTCGGCGCCGGCGATCCGCTTCCACGGCACCGAGGCTACCTACTCGCTCGGCTACAACGCCTCGCACGGCTGCGTGCGGATGTCGAACGCGGAAGTCACCCAGCTCTACGACATGGTCGATGTGGGCACTCCCATCGTCTCTCTGGTCGCGGCCCCGCTCAAGCCACTGTACGTCTCGGCTCCCGATCCGACTCAGTTGGCGGAGAGTGAACCCACCGGCAGCGGCACCGACAATGGCGGCGCCGACGGCGGGGGCGCCGGCAACGGCGGTAACTAGCGCGGACAGACGTCGTCCGCAGTTCGGGGAGGAGGGCGGGCGCCTTTCCTACGGCGCCTATCTGAGGGTCGGCGAGCTTCTGGCGCTTCAACGACCTCAGGCGATGCCCGAGGCTCACGACGAGCTCCTCTTCATCGTTGTCCACCAGACCTATGAGCTGTGGTTCAAGCAGATTCTTCACGAGCTGTGCTCGAGCGTGGAGGAAATGATCTCGGGGGCCCCGGCCCGGGCTCGGCACCTCCTCGAGAGGGTCCACGTCATCGAGCGCGTGCTGATTGAGCAGGTGGCGGTGCTCGAATCGATGTCGCCCCAGGACTTCCTCGAGTTTCGGACCAATCTGGCGCCTGCCTCTGGTTTCCAGTCGGTACAGTTCCGTGGGATCGAGTTCGTCTCAGGTCTCAAGGAGCGTGGTTACCTCGAGCGACTCGAGCTCTCCTCCCAGGAACGGGCGCGCCTCGAGGAGCGGCTTGCCTCACCGACGCTGTGGGACGGCTTCTGTGCGCTGCTCTCCGGCCGGGGGCTTGCCATGCCCGCCGACGAAGAGAACACCCGCAGGGAGAGCCTGCTGAGGATCGCACGAGGGAGGGAGGAGTTCTCAGACGAGTTCTACCTCTCCGAGGCGCTGTTGACTCACGACGAGCTGTTCGCGATCTGGCGCCAACGTCACGTACTGATGGTCGAGCGTCAGATCGGGACCAAGTCCGGAACCGGCGGCACCACCGGAGCCGCCTACCTGCGCTCGACTCTGGACAAGCGCTTTTATCCCGAGCTGTGGGAGCTGCGCAGCTACCTGTGACGGCCCGCACACACAACGCGAAAAAACCTGGGCCCGAGCACTTGCGTGGGGCGAACCGGCCGGGCTAAGGTGCGAATGTACCCCGCAGAGGTAAGTAGGCTCCGGCCGAACGTCACTGCGGGGTACGCCTTTTCCCGGCCCCTTCCCGCGTTTTGAGCGCTTCTCGATACCGTTTTCGGTACTCTGAGGCCCCTAAAAAACCTAATCCGGCCGACCGCCCTCCTCAGCCCCCTCGCTTGCGCTCCGTCTCCGCCTTCCGTAGGTCGATCCGCCGTATCTTGCCCGTCAGTGTCTTGGGCAGGTCGTCCACGAACTCGACCTCCCTCGGATAGGCGTAAGCGGCATAGGCCCCGCGGACGTGCTTCTTGATCTTGTCCACGAGCTCGTCCGTACCCTCCACTTCCGGCGCCAGCCGGACGAAGGCCTTGACGATGTGACCCCTCTGCTCGTCGGGCGAGGCGACCGCCGCGGCCTCCACCACCTCTGGTAGCTCCAAGATCGCCGACTCGACCTCGAAGGGGCCGATCCGGTAGCCGGCCGAGATGATGACGTCATCCGCCCGGCCCTCGTACCAGACGTAACCGTCCTCGTCCATTCGTGCGACATCCTTGGTTCGGAAGTAGTCCCCGCCGAACACTTCCTCGGTGTCCTCGGGGCGGTTCCAATAGCCGAGAGGGTAGTGGGGGTTGGAACGGGCCACGAGGCAGATCTCGCCCGCCTCACCGCGAGCGACCTCCTGCTCGCTGCCCACCTCCAGGAGCTTGACCTCCCAGCCAGGCAGGGGCTTTCCCATCGAGCCGTGGCGGATGTCTACGGTGGGGAAGTTGCCGCATAGGGGATAGCTCTCTGTGAGTCCGTAGTAGTCGAGCACGGGAATGCCGAACTGACCCTCGAACCAGCGGATCACCTCGGGGTTCAGGGGCTCGCCTGCGGAGCAGGCGATGCGCAGGTTGATGTCGTACTGAGAGCCGGGGTCCTTCGCCTGCGTCATGGCGCGCAGCGCGGTGGGGGTCGTGAACAGGTTGCCTACCCGGTGCTTCTCCAGCAAGTAGAAGGTCTGCGCCGGATCGTAGGCGCCCCCCTTGCGCTGGAACACGGCCACCGGCACCCCATAGCGCCACGGGCCAAGCAACCCCGGAACGATCCCGGCAATCCAGGCCCACTCTCCGGTGGAGTGAAAGACCTCGTCCTCTGAGACGTCGTGGCAGAACTCGTACTCGTTGTGCCCCAGGAGGTAGCGCTGGGCGTGCAGGATTCCCTTGGCCTGTCCCGTCGTGCCGCTCGAGTAGTAGAGCTGAGCCGGGTCGGCGGCGGCGGTGTCGATGGGCGTGAACTCGTCCGAGGCGGCGGCCATGGCCTCGTCGAGGTCGAGGTCGCCCTCGGCGAGCGAGTCCCCGGGGTTGAGCACGGCCACTCGCTCGAGCGAGGAGACGCGATCCCCCATGCCCTCCAGCCGGGAGCGGTTGTTTCCGTCGGTGATCAGAACCTTGGCCTCGGAGTCGGACAGCCTATGGGCGATCCCGTCGTCTCCGTAGAGCTGTGACAGAGAGAGAAGGACGGCGCCCAGCTTGTAGGCCGCAATGAACGCGGCGGCGGTCTCTGGGACCGAAGGGAGCATGACCGCGACCCGGTCGCCCCGGCTCACGCCCGCATCGGCGAGCACGTTGGCGATGCGGTTCGAGAGCGCCTTCATGTCCCCAAAGGTCAAACGTCGCTCGTTGCCCTCCCAGTCCTCCCACAGCACCGCGAGGCGGTCCGCCTCGTGCTTGTCGACCGTGTCGACCCCGATGTTGTAGCGCTCCGGGACCTCCCAGGTGAAGGAGGCCACCATCTCCTCGTAAGTCCCCGGCCGATGCTGTCTCAGGTTCGACATCTGGCTCCCCCGTTCTCGCTTAGGTTTACAGAGTTCATGCCCAGGGTAGGGCCGATAATGCTTGTTACGCTGAAAAAGGGCGGGCTTGAGGGTTCTGGGTGAGAGCGAGCGCCGCTGGTAGCAGTATGTCGTGGCTCATGAAGGCGACCGGCCCATCGACAAAGGGGGAAGCATGGCGCAAGCAGCCGCTTTGCGGGAGCAGGAGTACGACTACAAGCTGAGCCGGGTGATCGCGGCTGCTTCGGCCGGCACCACGATCGAGTGGTACGACTTCTACATCTTCG
>JBPCPZ010000153.1:0-4861 GCA_050998655.1 Actinomycetota bacterium | reverse complement strand
GATGAGCGCAAGTGTCACCAGCACGTATCCCGACTGAGCGATCCCCGAATAGGCCAATTAGGGACTTTTCCCGACTCAAACATGGCGCCGAAACCACACGGGGGGTAGTTCCGGCGCCAGGTTGCGTCCAGACCCAACCGGCCCCGCGACGGCTCCGGCGGTGGAGCATGAGGTTGAATGCGGGGGTGACGCACACGAGTTCGGCAGCCGGAGCCGAGGACAGGTGATCTCAGAGCTGGAGCCGTTTTACGAGCGGGTGCTCGCGCGGCCCGGCATCGTGCTCCTGCTCGGAGGCATCGACGCCGGCAATACGACGGTCGCCGTCGAGCTGCTGCGGCGTGGCCTCGCCAGTGGGCTCAGCGTCGCTCTGGTCGACGCCGACGTGGCCCAATCGACGGTTGGCCCCCCGACCACAGTGGGCCTCAGGTGCCCCGGCCCCGAGGAACTCACCCGGGAGAGTCTGCGGGTCGCAGACGAGCTCTCCTTCGCTGGGACGATCACGCCTCGAGGCCACCTCCTTCCCCTGGTGGCCGCCACCTCGCAGCTCGTCGCGGCGGCACTGGCGCGCGGCTGCGATCTCGTTGTGGTCGACACGACGAGTTTCGTCTCGGGCCTCTACGGTCAGCTGCTCAAGTACCACAAGCTGCAGCTCACCAGGCCCGACTACGTCCTGGCGTTCGAACGGGGGGGCGAGCTCGAACCCCTGGTGGGAATCGCCCGCCGCTTCACCTCCGCCGAGGTCGTCGAGCACAACGTCGGGCCCGACCTTCCCGCCCGCACGGTGGAGGAGCGGATGGTTTTTCGCGAGGAGCAGTTTGCCGCCTACTTCGCCCCGGGCGTGTCCCGCTGGAAGGTCAAGCCGAGTGTCTTCATGCCGACCCTGCCCCCTGAGTTCGACCTGGCGTTGCTCGACGGCATCGTTGTCGGGATGGAGGACGGCCGGGGCTCGTGCGCAGGGATCGGTGTCCTTGAGTACGATGACGCCCAGAACGTCTTGCGAATGGTGTCGCCCGTCACTCACGGGGTCCGGGGTTTGCGGCTCGGCTCGGTGAGAATCGCGACCGACGGGAAGTCGAGGGGGCCGGTCGACTTCCGCAATCTGTTCCGGACCGACTAGAGCGCCCGTAAGAAGCGATCACCGTCCGACCGAGCCTGACAACCGAAAACTAGAGGAGCTGAGGGATGCCGTCGCTGGTTAAGAAGCGCCGCAAGAAGATGCGCAAGAAGAAGCATCGCAAGATGTTGAAGCGCACTCGCTGGCAGCGCCGCCAGCAGGGTAAGTAGCGCAGGACCGGGTGCCATGTCCGCCGGAATAGTCACCTTCACCTCTGACTACGGGTGGGAGGACGAGTTTGTGGGGGTCTGCCACGGAGTCATGCTGAACATTTCCCGTGAGCTTCGCATCGTCGATCTCCACCACAGCATCGCCCGCCACGATGTGCGGCACGGTGCGGTCGTGCTCGAGCAGTCGGTTCCCTACATGCCGGATGCGGTTCATCTGGCGGTCGTGGATCCGAGCGTCGGCTCGAAACGCCGCGCGCTCGCGGTTGAGACTTCGGGGGGAGCGGTACTGGTGGGCCCGGACAACGGACTCCTGCTCCCCGCCGCCGATGCCTGCGGTGGGGTAGCCGCCGCCTACGCGCTGGAGGACAGGCGCTTCTTGCTGTCTCCGGTGTCGCGCACGTTTCAGGGCCGGGACGTCTTCGCCCCCGCCTCGGCCCACCTCGCCTCGGGAGTGCCGGCGGCAGAGCTGGGGCCACCGGCGGAAATCTCTAGCCTCGTGCGGCTCGAGATTCCGGAGGCCTGGGAACATGACGACCACCTTCACGCCGAGGTTCTACAGGTCGATCGCTTCGGGAACCTGCAGCTCAACTGTGACGGCGCTCAGCTCAAGAAGGTCGGTCTGTCGGACAGCTCTCCCTTGGAAGTGCGCCTCGAGGGGCACCGGCTTCAGGTCCACCACGGCGCCACCTTCGCCGACGTTCCCTCCGGAGACTTCGTGCTGGTCGAGGACTCCTACAAGCACCTCTCCCTGGCGATAAACAAGGGTGACGCGGGTGCCAAGCTTCGGGCAGGGTCGGGGTCGACCGTGATCGTGGGACCGATCTCTACTTAGCCCGAGCCCAGCCCGTAAATCTGCAGAACCCCCAGGGTTCCGGCGATTGCAATGGCGGCCAGCAACAGGATCAGTGCCAGCAGCGTATTTCTCCTCATTCGTTCCGGCTTTCGTGAGCGATCCTTACGGCGAGAAATCCGGCCGGGTCGACCCCGCCGAACCCTCTTCACCCTACCCATGGGCCGGGACATAATGGGTCATGCCCAACTTCTGGTGGAAGGCGGCGCCGGCGCTGGCCGTGGCGCTGCTGCTGAGCTCCTGCTCGACCTCCGGCTTCCAGTACGTCTCCAGCGCGGAGACCAATACCGTATTCAAGGTGCCGGAGAAGTGGACGTTGTTCTCAGAAGATGATGTCTTCCAATTCCGGCCCCCTGAAATCTCTCCTCAGCAGGAGGCCGCCAATCGAGCCTCGCAGTGGGTGATGGCCTTCGACGGCGCCTCCCAGCCGACCCTCACCCACCTTTTCAACGCTGATTCGACCGAGCCTGCGGGTTACGCCAAGGTCCGGATCCTCTCCGATGAGGAACGCGCCGCCTACTCCCTGAGTTCGCTGCGCAACGAAGAATTCGAGATCGACAAGCTGGTTCGCCGACAGCAGCTCGAGCTCTTGAGTGAGGAAGAGGTCAGCCTCGACTCCGGGGTCAACGGCGTCCACCTCGTCTTCAACGTCCGGCAGGGCCCCGAATTCATCACGGTGAACCAGACCGCCCTGAAGGACCCACAGACGCGCGTCCTCTACCTCTTCCTGATCGGCTGTCAGGCCGACTGCTACGAATCCAACCAGGGCATGATCGACGAGGTCGTGAACTCCTGGACTATCAAGGAGCGGTGAAAGATGAGCTCTAATGTCAACGGCAAGCCCGGTCTGGCGCGGCCCGAGCACGACTCGGGTCCCGTGGCTCCGGGCGAGTACCAGAGTCGCGAGCGCGAGGAAGATCGCAAGACACGCCGGCCGTTGGCGCTGTGGGACAGGGTAAAGATCCTGATCCTTCTCCTCGGGGTGTGGTTCATCCTGGTCTGGTACACGATGGTGCACTTCCAGGGCATCATGCCGTTCGTAGACGCACTGGACCAGACGACACGGGCGCAGGGGTGGCTCCTGGTGCTCGCAGGGCTGGAGTTCGTGCGACAGATCCATTACTTCATTTCAGAGCATTGGGCTGCCTACTATCGCTTCTTTACCGAGCGTCTCTTTGGCGGCTGGGATCGGCGCCTCCACAGGATCAACGACTGGAACCGCTTTCGTATCGCTCGTGCGCTCAAGTGGCTGCTGGCGCTCGTGGTGCTGGACCTTGTGGTCGCCCAGATTGTCGGAGTGTCTCCCGCACTCGCGTTGTTCCAGCTGCCGGTCCTCGCCTTTCAGGCGCTGCCGTTCGCAGTACAGCTCGTCTTCTACTTCTTCATCATCATCTTTCAGTTCGTCGGTTTGTTCTGGTTCCTCTCGCGCGGAGGTGTGGACGTTTACTTTCCCGACGACGTCAAGACCCGGTTCACCGGCGTCTGGGGGCAAGACAACGTGCTTACGAAGAGCAAGGAGAACATGGTCTTCCTCGAGGATCCCGAGTCGATAGAGGAGCGCGGCGGCTATGTTCCCGGAGGCGTCCTGCTGTGGGGCCCGCCGGGGACCGGCAAGACGCTTATCGCCGAAGCGGTCGCGGGCGAGACCGGAAGGCCGTTCGTGTTCGTCGACCCCGGTGCTTTCATCCAAATGTTCATGGGCGTCGGCATCCTCAAGGTCAAGTCGCTCTTCCGGAAGTTGCGCAAGCTAGCGGTGCGCTACGGGGGTGTGATCGTGTTCTTCGACGAGGCCGATGCACTCGGGAGCCGCGGTGCCATCGCCCAGCAGGGTCCGTGGGGAGGCCACATGACCGAGGGTCCGTGGGAACACGCCCCCGCCTGCAACGGGCTCGGCTATCTCTCTCACGACACTGCCTCCCTGCTTCTTCGATCCAGCTTGGGCACCGGCGCCAAAGAGCGACGCGGCCCCCAACGTGATCGCATCATGATGGGCGGCATGGGGGGAGGGGGAGGCGGCATGGGCACCCTGCAGGCGCTGTTGACCGAGCTCTCCGGCCTCAAGAAGCCGCGTGGCTTCGTCAACCGAGTGGTCCGCAGGATCCTAGGCATGCGCCCGAAGCCCCCTCCCAAGTACCGCATCCTCGTGATGATGGCGACCAACATGCCCCAGGCGCTCGACGAGGCCCTGCTGCGTCCCGGCCGTATCGACCGTATCTACAAGGTCGGCTATCCCTCCAAGGTGGGACGCATCCGGACCTACGACGGCTATCTCGCCAAGGTCACTCACTCGCTCAACGAGCAAGAGATAGACAAGCTCGCCACCATCACCCCCTACGCCACCGGAGCGACCATCAAGGACCTCGTCAACGAATCCCTGATCAACGCCATCCGGGATGGCCGTGATTCGATCACCTGGCGCGACGTGGTCAAGGCCAAGCAGCTGAAGGATCTGGGTCCGCCGGAGGACGTCGAGTACATCGAGCGCGAGCGGCATGCGGTCGCGGTCCACGAGGCCTGTCACGCGGTCATTGCCCACCAGGCGCGCCGCCACCTCACGATCGACATCGCCACTATCGAGAAGGGCGGCACCTATCTCGGCATGGTCGCGTCAATACCGCCGGAGGATCAGTTCACGAGATGGCGCTCGGAGTACGAGGCCGACATCATGGTTAGCCTCGCCTCTCTGGCCGGAGAGCGTCTCTTCTTCGACGGCGACAACTCCTCGGG
>JBPCPZ010000182.1:0-5051 GCA_050998655.1 Actinomycetota bacterium | reverse complement strand
GCGATCGGGCCGAGCGGATGGGCTTCATCTTCCAGGCCTTCAACCTCATCCCTGTCTTCACCGCGGCGGAGAACGTCGAGCTTCCGCTCCTTCTCGCCGGGGTGGGGGTGTCCGACGCCCGGCGGCGAGCCGGGGAGACACTGGAGCGAGTCGGGCTGGGGCACCGCAAGGGCCATCGCCCCAACGAGCTCTCCGGCGGTGAGCAGCAGCGCGTCACGATCGCCCGCGCGCTGGCTGGCCGCCCCGCGCTCGTATGGGCGGACGAGCCCACCGGCAACCTCGACACGGAGACAGCTTCCTCGGTGCTGGATCTGTTGTCGGAGCTCAACCGTGACGGGCTGACGCTCGTGCTTGTTACTCACGACGCCTCCATGGGCGAGCGCGCCGAGAGGCTCGTGCGCATGCGCGACGGCGCCATCCAATCCGAGACCGCGGCCTGATGGCCGTGCAGAGCGCCCTCTTGCTTGTTCCCGTGCTCATGGTGCTTGCCGCCCTGTGGTGGGTGGCGCACCGCCGGGTTCCCCGTCGCTTGGCGCTCCGAAATGCCCGGCGTAGGCCGGCAGAGAGCGCCCTGGTGGTTGCGGGGAGCCTCCTGGGGGCGGCCCTTATCACCGGCAGCCTCATCGTCGGCGACACGCTCGACTCCTCGATCCGGGTGAGCGCCGCCACTCAGCTGGGGCCGGTAGACGAGACCATCACGGTGCCTGAGGCTTCGGCGGCGCGCGCTCTGCAGGCCCGCATCGAGGCGCTCGACGCCCCCATCGACGGAGCCATCTCCTTTCTGCGGGTGCCGGTGGCCGTGGCCGAAGGGACCGGACCGGACGTCAAGGCCGAGCCAGACGCGCGCCTCGTCGAGCTGGATTTCACCTTCGGGCGCAGATTCGGCTCGGACGTGGCCGCCACCGGACTTTCGGGGGACACTCCGGGCCCCGGCGAAGTCGCCCTCACCGAGGACCTCGCCGTAACTCTGGGCGCAACCGTGGGCGACGACGTGGAGGTTTACCTCTACGACACCAGGCGCTCCCTCGAGGTCGTCAGACTCTTGCCTCGCCTCGGCCTCGCCGGCTTCTGGGTCGGCTTCGAGAGCACCAGCAGCAATGCTTTCGTCGCGCCCGGGACCGTGGAGGATGCGCTCGGTTCCGAGCTGCCGAAGGCCGCGGTTCCGCCCACGACAACGATCGCCGTGTCTAACCGGGGCGATGTCGAGGGTGGCGCACGTCTCACAGAGAGGGTGACTGAGGCGATCGAGCAGGAGCTGGGCACCGACGCGCTTCGGGTCGAGCCTCTCAAGCAGGATCTTCTCGAGCGAGCCGAGGAGCAGGGGCAGCAATTCTCGGAGCTGTTCTTGAGCATCGGCTCGTTCGCCGTGCTCGCGGGCATCCTGCTGCTCATCAACATCTTCGTCATGCTCGCAGAGGAACGAAAGAGCCAGCTCGGCATGTTGCGGGCGGTCGGAATGACGCGCTCGGATCTGGTGCGTTCGTTCATCCTCGAAGGGACCCTCTACGCGCTCGTGGCGAGCGTTCTGGGGGCCGGCGCCGGGATCGGGGTCGGCTGGGCGATCGTCAAGCTGGCGGCGCCCATTTTCTCGGGCGGGGGAGATCTCTCCTTGGACCTCGCCTTCGCGCTGAGCCGCGACAGCCTCATCTCCGGCTTTGTGATCGGGTTTCTGATCTCCATTCTGACCGTGATCGGCACCAGCGCTCGGATCGCTCGCATCAACATCATCCGGGCCATCCGTGACCTGCCCGATCCGGTTCGCTCCGCCCCCCGGCTGTGGGCGTTGGCGGGCGGTGGGTTGCTGTCGCTGGGAGCGGCCGGCTTGTTCGTCTTACTGCTAGGCGAACGAGACGCGTGGGCGATAGCGATCATGGGACCCCCCCTGGCTGCCTTCGGTCTCCTCCCGACGGGGTCCCGGCTCGTGGGCCGCCGCACCGCCGTCCTCATCGCCGCCGCCGGGGCGTTGGCCTGGGGCATCTTTGGGAACTCGATCACCGGAGGACAGTTTTTCGACTCGGGAGAGATCGTCGCGTTCGTCTTCCAGGGGGTGTTACTGACCTTCTCCGCAGTCATTCTGTTGTCGCAGAGCCAGGAGTCCTTCGAAGGCGGGATCCGGCTCGTGGCTGCGCGCAGCCTGCCGCTGCGGCTGGGCCTTGCCTATCCCTTGGCGCGGCGCTTCCGCACCGGGCTCACCCTCGGCATGTATGCGCTCGTGATCTTCACGATGACGTTCATCGCCGTGCTCACAAACGTCTTCACCGGGCAGATCGATCGGGCCACGAAGGACGAGGCCGGAGGATTCGAGCTGCTCGTTACCGCCTCGGAGGCGAACCCTCCCGCGGCCCGAGCCCTGGAGCGTGCCGACGGCGTCGAGCGCGTCTCGGCTCAGGTGCACGGCACCGCGTTGTGGCGGCCCCTATCCCTCAGCGAGCCCATGCCGTGGCCCGTCACCGGAGTCGAGAAGAGCTTTGTGAGGGTCGGGCCGCCGGCGATCGAGGAGCGGGCCCCCCGCTTTGGCGACGACAAGGCAGTGTGGCGTCGACTGCTTGCGGATCCCACCACCGTGATCGTCGATGTCTTCTTCCTGCAGACGGGCGGGGGCCCTCCCGCCAGCCCGGTGGAGCCGGGCGAGACCATCGAGGTCATCGACCCGGTGACCGGGGCAGGCGTAGAGCGGCGGGTAATCGGGATCACCGACTCGGGGCAGTCCTTCTCAGGTGCCTTCATGGCAAAGCGCTCGGTCTCAGAAGTGTTCTCGGGCCGGGTCGCCGCCAACCGTTTCTACGTAGTGGCCGAGCCTTCGGTCCCCGATCTCGATGCTGTCGCCGCCGGCTTGCAGGGTCGTTTCGTGGACAACGGGGTTGAGGCCCGATCGTTCCGCTCGATCATCGAGGAGAGCCAACGGCTCAACCTGCAGTTCCTGCAGCTTATGCAGGGCTATCTTGCGCTGGGCTTGCTGGTCGGCATCGCCGGCCTGGGCGTGGTCATGGTACGAGCGGTGAGAGAACGGCGGCACGAGATCGGCGTGCTGCGGGCGTTGGGTTTCCTTGCCCCCATGGTGAGGCGCTCGTTTGTGCTCGAGTCGGGGTTTACGGCGTTGGAGGGGATCCTGGTGGGTTCCACCCTCGCCTTGGTTACCGCGGCCCAGCTCGTCGGCAACGGCGACTTCGGAGAGGGCATCGAGTTCGTCATCCCGTGGTCTTCGGTGGCCCTGCTGTGCGCGATCTCGCTGGTGGCATCCCTGCTGGCCACCTTATGGCCGGCGCAACAGGCGTCGAGGATCCCGCCGGCGGTGGCGCTGAGGGTGGCCGAATAGGCGGGCCGGCATTTCGGCTCGGTACTCAAACGCGCGCCGCGCGCTCCCGGGTACCAAATCGGTACTTGAGAGCGCGTTGAGCGCGATTCGCTACCTCGGCAAGGACTGTCACAGGCCCCCGATAGGTTCGTGCCCATGATCGCCAAAGAACATCTTGTGGCCTACAGATGCGGAGAGTGCGGCCATAACTCACCGAAATGGTTTGGGCGATGCCCCAAGTGCTCGTCCTGGAGTACCCAAAGTGCTCCCACCGTCCCAACCGCCGCAGTCTCGACCCTGGGGCGCGGGGCTCGTGCGCCTGCGCGCATCGAAAGTGGCATCGCCGAGGTGGACCGCGTCCTCGGAGGCGGCTTCGTCTCGGGAGAGGTGTGCCTGCTCGCCGGGGAGCCCGGCATCGGCAAGTCCACCTTGGTCCTGCAACTGCTCGACGCGCTGGCCCATTCGGGGCGCGTCACGTTGCTGGTCACCGGCGAAGAGTCGCCGGCCCAGGTGGCCTTGCGTGCCGCCCGCCTGCAGGTCGACGGCGAGCGGCTGCGGGCGACCTCGGAGACCTCGGTCGAAGGCATTATCGAGGCGTGCGAGCAGGAGCAGCCCGAGGTCGTTGTGGTGGACTCCATCCAGACAATCGAGATGTCGGGGCTGGAGCAGGCTGCCGGCTCTCCCCTCCAGCTCAGGGACTGCACCGCGGCCCTGGGACGCTACGCAAAGCAAGGCGGTGCGGTGGTCGTCCTCGTCGGTCACGTGACCAAAGACGGCGGCATCGCGGGACCCAAGACACTCGAGCACATGGTGGATGCCGTGCTGTCGCTGGAGGGCGAGCGCACGACCCCGCTGCGCCTGCTCCGGGCGGTAAAGAACCGCTTTGGTTCGTGCGAGGAAACGGGCGTCTTCGTCATGGGCCGGAACGGTCTCGAGGGGGTCGTGGATCCATCAGCCATGCTGCTCGCCGACCGGAGGCGAGGGGTGACGGGCTCGGTTGTGTTTCCGGGCCTCGAGGGCACCCGCTGCGTCCTGATCGAGATGCAGGCGCTGGTGGCTCCGCCCAGCTCGGGCCAGCCGCGGCGGGTTGCTCAAGGCCTCGAGGGCCGGCGTCTGGCGCTGCTGCTGGGAGTGCTCTCGAAGCACGTGAATCTCCAGCTTGCGCCCCGGGACGTCTTCGCCTCCGCCGCCGGAGGCATTGCGGTGCGCGAGCCGGCCTCGGACTTGGCCGTGCTGCTCGCCCTGGTCTCGGCGGCGACGGACATTCCCATCGAGGAGGATCTGGTGGCGGTGGGTGAGGTCGGGCTCGCCGGCGAGGTGCGCCGGGTGCCCGGAATCGAGCGGCGCCTTGTGGAAGCGGTGAGGCTCGGGTTCCGAGCGGCACTCATACCGCGAGGATGCAGGGACATCCCCGATCAGCTGAAACCTGTAGTCGTTGCGGACGTGGCCGAAGCCGTGGCTCACATTGCGGCCAGGGCCCAGTTGACCCAGCCGGGGACGACGTTGCCCGTGCCCAAACTGGAGCCCGTCGGTGCTTAGCTCCGCTGCTTTCGGCTTGCTCTGCTCGCCTTGCTCAGAGTGCCGCCGTGCTACCCTGAAACAGCGAGGCACGGACCCGGCGGACCGGGTTTCGGCTTGGGGCATTTGTTCATTGGCCGCACCGTTAGGAGCGCCGAAGGAGGTTTCCATTCGTGCGTTTTGACGTAGGTGACAAGGTTGTGTACCCCCATCATGGGGCTGCTGTTGTCGAGAGGGT
>JBPCPZ010000163.1:0-3750 GCA_050998655.1 Actinomycetota bacterium | reverse complement strand
CGCGTCCTTACCCCCCGAGCGCGCCATGCACATGATGTGGTAACTACCCGAAAGGTGGGGCCACAGCCCCGGCTCCTCGATCAGAGCTCCCACCTTGCCGAGAACCCCGGCGGCGGAGGTTCCCACGTTGACCTCCTGGCCGAGAAGCGCCAAGGCGATACCGAGGCGCTGGCGCATGCCTTGGCTGTAGGCCTTGACTCGCTTGGTCGCCGCGTCGCTGAGCCCGACCAGCTCGAGCACCTCGTCGATGCGGGCGAGGCGCTCGTCTTTGCCCCCCGAGCGCGCCATGCACACGAGGTTGGAACGACCCGACAGGTAGGGCCACAGCCCCGGCTCCTCGATCAGGGCTCCGACCTTGTCGAGGACCCCGGCGGCGGAGGCTCCCACGCTGACTTCTTCGCCTAGAAGCTCTGCCCGGCCGGCACTCGGCTTCACAAGCCCCAACAGCATCCGGATCGTGGTCGTCTTGCCGGCCCCGTTGGGACCTAAGAACCCGTACAGCGTGCCCTTGGGAATCGCGAGGTCGAGCTCGGCCACGACCGTCTGGTCTCCGTAGGACTTGGACAGCCCGTGGGTCGCCAGGGCGTTCATTCCAGCTCTCTCGCGAGGACCTGAAGGCGTTCCAGCGGCACCGGGCCGGCAACAAGCCATCGGGTGCCGCCCACGCTGACGATGTCGGCGGTGATCAAATCGCCTTGGAAAGGAAGGAGCTCCGGGGGAATCGGGCTCGTCTCGCCTCGGAGCTGCATCGCTGCGGCCGAGCCCCAGCCCCCGCCGAGCAACTTCCACCCCTCGAACAAGCCGCCCCGTCCTGGTGCGGCCCCCCGGCCCCCGGCCTCCTCGCCGCCCGCTCCGGCCGCCTCCCCGCCCTCCGTACCGGAGCGCGAGAGGGAGTCTGCAGGGGGCCGAAAGTCGAAGATCTCGTCCGGGATGGCGTCGAAGGTCACGGACTCAAAGACCACGGACGCAGCAGGCGACTCCGCCCCTCGCGAGAAGATCGCCACCCCCAGCGGCACATGGCGGGAGGCGTCGAGACTGACCTCAACCCGCCCAATCAGCGTCTCCTTGGTGCGAGGCCGCAGCACGACGACATGAGCTCCCCTTCCGGCGACCACCGTCGGACGTCCGGAGAAGACCGCGGTCGAGGGAGCGACGATACCGAGAGCCTGTGTCGCGAGGGCTTTCGGGTCGGCGAAGCCGGCGAGCAGCTGCAACGGTCCCGCATTGGGGCCGAGGCGATGGGACGAGAACCCGGCAGAGTCCCAGGTCCAGGTGCCCGAAGGCCCGCTCACGAACGAGCGCTCGCCGAACGGCAACGCTTCGCTCACTCGAACGAAAACACCCTCTCTCCACACCCTCGCCGAGGTGTTCGTGGGAAGACTTCCGAGGCCGGCCTGGGGCAGGTCGGGCAGGCCGAGATCGAGTTTGGCCCGGACCCAGCCCGCTTGCGGGCGGCCAACCAGGGCAGCCTCCGCCGCGGCGGCCACGAGTTGGTCAGGGGGCGGGCTGTCCGCGGGCGGGTTAACGGAGGTGGGAGTGGCCGCGGCGGCGCCCACTCCAACCACGATGACGACCGCCGCGGCGACGATGTAGTGCGTTCTCACCCGCCGAGCTTGCCACCACTACAGCTCAATCGAATCCCGCTCTTCACTCTGGGGAGATCCAGTCACCTCAGAGGTGGGTGAATCTCTTGAGAACGCCGGCCGCGATCGTTATAGGCTCGCCATTCGCTATGGACCGTTCACAAGGGAGTGATTGCGATGTCCGTTGAGCTCAAGAACTTCATCGATGGGGAATATCGGGGCGCAGCCGAAGGACAAACCGCTCCGCTGATCAATCCCGCCACCGGGCAGGAGTTTGCGACCGCCCCAGTGTGCACGAACCCCGACATCGACGCCGCTTGCCAGGCCGCCCGGCGAGCCTTCGAGAAGTGGGGGCAAGCGACCCCGTCCGAGCGCAGCCTCGCCCTCATCCGCATTGCGGACGCTATCGAGAACCGGGCCGAGGAGCTCGTCAAGCTCGAGTCCGAGAACACCGGTAAGCCCATCGGGCTGACGATCGATGAAGAGATCCCGCCGATGGTGGACCAGATTCGTTTCTTTGCCGGCGCGGCCCGCTGTCTCGAAGGCAAGTCCTCGGGCGAATACATGGCCGGCTTCACCTCGATGGTCCGACGGGAGCCCGTGGGCGTGTGCGCCCAGGTCACGCCATGGAATTACCCCATGATGATGGCGGTGTGGAAGTGGGCGCCGGCGATCGCGGCCGGAAATACGGTAGTGCTCAAGCCGTCCGACACCACTCCGGTATCGACTCTGAAAATGGCCGAGATCATGTCCGAGTTCCTGCCCGCAGGCGTCTTCAACGTCGTCTGCGGCGACCGCTCAACGGGGGCCGCGCTGGTTTCTCACGATATCCCCGACATGGCCTCGATCACCGGGAGCGTCCGGGCCGGCATGGAGGTCGCCAAGGCGGCCGCTACGGACCTGAAGAGGGTGCATCTCGAGCTGGGGGGCAAGGCTCCGGTGATCGTTTTCGACGACGCCGACCTCGACGCCGCAGCCGAAGCCATCGCTATAGCCGGTTACTTCAACGCCGGCCAGGACTGCACCGCGGCGACGCGCGTGCTTGCAGGCCCCAAGGTCTACGAGGACTTCATGTCCTCGCTCACTACTCAGGCCAAGGGCATGAAGACAGGTGATCCCGCCGATCCCGACACCTTCTACGGTCCCCTCAACAACGCCAACCAGCTCGAGCGGGTCGAAGGCTTCATGGAGCGAGCGCCTTCCAACGCCGAGGTAGTCACCGGCGGTCATCGGATCAAGAACGGCGGCGGCTACTTCTACGAGGCGACGGTTGTCTCGGGCCTCCACCAAGAGGACGAGATGATTCAGAACGAGGTCTTCGGGCCGGTGATCACCGTGCAGCGCTTCGACGACGAGGAGAAGGCGCTGGCGTGGGCCAACGGCGTCGACTACGGCCTCGCCTCCAGCGTGTGGACGCGCGATCACGGCCGCGCCATGAGGATGGCGAAGAGCCTCGACTTTGGCTGCGTGTGGATCAACTGTCACATTCCTCTGGTCGCCGAGATGCCACACGGCGGCTTCAAGCACTCAGGCCACGGCAAGGATCTCTCGATGTACGGCTTGGAGGACTACACGCGCATCAAGCACGTGATGTCGAGCATCGAGGGCTGAGCAAGATCACCTCCTCACCTGCACTTTGCTCTGAGCAGTCCTTGCATAGCGCTCCAAGGCTGGATAACCCACCCCCGTGGAGGGAGGATTTGCAACCCCTCCCGGGGACATACTGACCCTGATTGAGAGCTTCGAGCGGGCTCTCACGGCTGAGAATCGCGCCCCCCGCACCATCGCCATCTACACCAGGTGCCGTGGCCTGCTTCGCCGCCTTCCTCACCTCGCGCGCCATGCCGACCGAGGTTGACGCCATCGCCCGGCAGCACATCGACGCCTGCATCGCCGAACTTGTGGAGACCCGGCCGCCGACACCGCCGCCAGGCCTTCAGAGGCCTGCAGCGGTTCTTTGCTTGGCTCGTGGAGGAGGAGGAGATCGCCCGCAACCTCATGGTCGAGGCGTAAGATTGCTAGCTGTCTTTGAATCCTGCAGCGACACGGAGGGTGAGGGGTTAGTCGAGAGGAGAGCCGCGTGGCTGTGATGCTTATTGCTCGCTGGGACGGTGACGTCGAATCCTTGAAGGAGGCATACGACAACGCCCACCGATTGATAATGGAG
>JBPCPZ010000147.1:0-5660 GCA_050998655.1 Actinomycetota bacterium | reverse complement strand
AGTAGGCCCCGAGCATAGCGTGGGAGGATCTGCTCATGCCCTCGGGGTCCTGCCATTCGTTAGCGGAGTTGCCCGCCCGTGCCTCGGGCGTCGCCTCAAGCGCCGAGCGCGGCGTGCTCGGCACACTCGACACACACGGCCGCCCTCATCTGGTCCCCGTCTGCTGGATTGCCCTGGGGGACCGACTCTATGTGCCCGTCGACCACAAGCCCCAGTCGGCGAAGGTTCAGCAGCGGGTGCGAAACGTCGAGCGCAACCCCGAGGCCACCCTGCTGCTCGACCACTAAGAGAGAGGCTGGACGCGCCTGGGCTGGGTGATGGTCCGCGGCGTGGCTCGTGTCGAGCCGGTGGGCGAGGCGAGCGCCCATCTCGCGACTCGTTACGAGCACTACGCGCTGCACCCTCCCGAGGACGAGGCAATCGTGCTCGATCCACGGCGCATTCTGTGGTGGACGTGGCAATGAGCATCGATGTCGACGACGCCGCCGAGCAGGTGCTGGCCCAGGGGGACGAGTGGCAGTGCTGGCGCGCGCTCAGGTTGTCCGGGGAAGAGCCCGGGGTCATGCCCCTGATCCCGCTCCAGCGCGAGGACGGGGCCTTCCTCGACCTCGGCGGGACGGCCTCCACCGGCGCCACCGGCGCAGGTCTCTGTCACCTGAGGTTGATCGAGCTGCAGGCGTCCGATTCGGCGAGGAGAGCAGGAGATTGGCTCGAGGGTGCCAAGACTCCATCTCAGGCGTGGACGGACTCCGCCGAGCATGTGCCGGGTGAGCTGACCACCCCCGGCGGAATCGAGGTGTGGGCGACCGCGGCCGCTACCTGTGGCTTGCTGTCGCTGGGCCGAGACCCCGGCCCCCGTGCCCTCGACCTGCTGAGAGGGGAGGCTGATCTGGAGGGGAGGGTCACCGGCGGGGCCTACCCGACCTTCGCCGCGGCCGCCGCCTACTGGCTCGCCGAAGGACCCAAGACCGAGATGGCCGAGTGGGGGCTGCGATGGGCGCGGGAGAACGCGGAGGAGTGGGGGCCCGAGGAGTGGGCGAGCGCGCTGGTCTTCTGGGCCGCTGCCCGCATACCGCCTGAACACCTTTCCGTCGACACCCTCACCGAGCTGCTGCGGGGCGCCGCGTCCCCCGAAGGCTTTGCCGATATCGAGCTCACTCTCACCACCCTCGAGCTGCTCGACCGTTTCGAGTCCCGCGCGTGAGGATCGCGGAGCTCCGTCTCATAGGTCCCGGCGGCGAGCCCGTTGATCTGTGGGGGTCGGGGCCGATCCCTCTACGCGTTAGGGCGTCTCGGGTAGTGGTGCCGTTGAACGCACCTGACTGACCACGACACCGACGATGACCACGATCGCGATGGGGGTCATGACGACCGTCCAGAACCAAATTGCGCCCAGCCCGGCGCCGATGGTGATCAGCGCATTACCCACCCAACGAGCCTGCGGCCGTATCCAGAGTCCGGTAGCGAGCGCGGCGGCACCTCCAAGAGCGAGCGTGGCTCCAGCAACTGTACTTTCAGCGTCGAGGAGATTAGATGTACCGTCTCCATAGAAGAACGCTAGGGCTACCCACAATTGCGCGAGTGTCAGCACTCCCGCGAACGGGGCCCACCAAGCTTGCTTGAGAGTTTGCATCACGCGACTTCCTTCCGGTGAAGGGCAGAGTCCCACGAGGGGTGTAGGCGGCGGTCGGTTTGCGACCCAGGGCGTAGCAGGTACTGAGCCGTCCGACGCCGACGAACACTGCGCCCAAGAACAACAAGAGTCCGGACGCTAGATGCCAGGAGAAGGCCCCCTCCAATCCATCCTCCAAGAGCACCCGTGGAGTCTCTGGCTAAATCGAACAGCCCAAGCGAGGCGACCAGTGATGTGCCTGCCAGGGTAGGCCATAAGCCGGTACGGGGTTCCATATGGACAATCCTAGCAATCCTGGCACACTGAGGCGAACATACGTTCGACCCAACCCGCGCAGTACCTCACCTATCCTGCTTCTATGCAATGGCACCGCATAGCGGAGCTTCCGCTACAGAATCCCGTAGGACCTTGGAAGATAGACCTGTGGCGCACGATCAACTCGCACGGGATCACGGAGCTGCCGCCCCTGAGCCTCGACGAGACCGCTCGCACGCTCCAGGTCACCCTGCGGCTTCCCGGTGGTGGCGCTCGGACGGTGACCGTAGGGGAGTTCCGGTCCGGCTACGCGGGCATCGAGGTAGCTGGGCGGCGCCCAGCGGCAGCGGCGGTTGAGAGCCTGCGGCAGGCGGTAGTCCATATTCTGCGCCTCGACGAGGACCTGTCACCCTTCTATGCGCAGGCGGCCGGAGACCCTCAGCTCGCCTGGGTGACACAGGGGGCCGGCCGCATGGTGCGCAGCGCCACCGTGTTCGAGGAAGTCGTCAAGACCATCTGCACCACGAACTGCTCGTGGTCGGCGACGCGGCGGATGGTTTCGGCTCTGGTAGAGGACCTGGGCGAGAAGGCGCCGGGAGCCCCACCCTCGGGCGCGGGCGGGCGCTGTTTTCCTACCCCTGCGGCGATGGCCTCGGCCGGC
Organism: Actinomycetota bacterium; assembly: GCA_050998655.1. Taxonomy (GTDB): domain Bacteria; phylum Actinomycetota; class CADDZG01; order CADDZG01; family WHSQ01; genus JACDAL01. Next base: position 3,111 of record JBPCPZ010000147.1, on the reverse strand, counting down.
GAGTCGTTCTATCGGGAGGTGGCACGCGCCGGCTACAGATGGCGCTACCTGCACGATCTCGCCGTACGAGTGGCCGTGGGCGAGCTGGATCTCGAGCAGCTGGGCCGGGCAACACCCTCAGAGCTCTCGGACGACGAGCTCGAGGCCCGCCTCCTGGCGCTGCCCGGCCTGGGCCCGTATGCGGCCGCCCACGTCATGCTGATGCTGGGCCGCTACTCCCGGCTGATCCTGGACTCGTGGACCCGGCCCACCTATCTCCGCCTGGCCGGCAAACGTTCCGCCACCGACACCACCATCAAGCGGCGTTTCGCCCGCTACGGCCGCTACGCGGGGCTCGCATTCTGGCTCTACATCACCCGGGACTGGGTCGAGGACGACACCACCCCGTCGCCTGCTCCGTAGGTCGAGCAGCGGTAGCTCCTGGCGATCGTGGGTAGGGACAAGATAGAAAGCCACATCTAAGAGGAGGTAATGCACCATGCCACGAAGCAGCAGGGAGGGAATTCTCTCCGATGCCAAGAAGGCCGAGCGGGAGGAGGTCATCGGGCTCCTGACCCGCGCCTACTGGATGGAGATCGAGACCGTCATGAGCTACATGGCCAACTCGATCAACCCCGACGGTGTGCGGGCGCAGGAGATCATCGAGTCGCTCGAGCAGGACGTCCAAGAGGAGCTCGGTCACGCCCGGCAGTTCGGCGAGCGCATCAAGGAGCTCTACGGAACGGTTCCCGGCTCCCTCGATTTCACCGCTGAGCAGAAGTACCTGCAGCCGCCTGATCACCAGACCGACATCGTCCACGTCATCCGTGGTGTGATCGAGGCCGAGACCGGCGCAATCGAGCACTACAACAAGCTCATCCAGTTCACCGACGACGTCGATCTCGTCACCCAGGACATGGTCATAGCGATCCTGCGCGACGAGGAAGGCCACAGGCGCCTGTTCGAGGGCTTCCTGCGAGAGTTCGAGGCCGAGGGCCTGGCTTAGTCGCTGCCGGAATCTGAGCGAGTACGGCGGGCCTGTTCCTGCCGTAGGCGTTCTTCCACCTTCTCCGAGACGTGCTGCGCCAGCACTGCGTCGGCGTCCAAGAGTCGGCGGAACGACTCCTTGGGGAGGATCATCAGCTCCGAGTCCTCCGTTGCCCGGGCGTTCTTGGAATGGGTGCGGTCCTCGAGCAAGGACAGCTCGCCAAAGAACTCGCCCGGCCCGATGGAGGCGACCTCAATTTCGCTGTCTCGGGGGCCGACGAGGATGCGGACACATCCCGAGAGGACGATGTAGAGCCCTTCGGCTGCAGCGCCCTCGGTGAACACGACGCCGCCCGTGGGCCAGTGCAGGTTCATGGAGACACCTACTATTTGGAGCAGGTCGCGGTCGTCGAGGGATGAGAAGCCGGGGACGCTGCGTAGCGCCTTCACCAGGCTGTGACCTATCTCCTGCCTTCTCCTCATGCCCTTATCCTCGTGGGCGAATTCCTTTCCGGTCCTTCGCATGCCTCGCCTATTGGGAGTCGAAATGTCGCTTTCTACTCTACCCGTCCGCCTCGCCCAGATCTCAGACATCCACTGCGGCGAGATCACCTTCGACCGCAAGCTAATGCAGTCGATCGTCGACCGCCTCAACACCATGGAACTGGACCTGGTCGTAGTGGCAGGGGATCTGACAGCGGCCGGCTACGAGTGGGAGTTCGAGGAGGCGGCCGGCTGGCTCCAGCAAATCGAGCATCCCATGGTGGTCATTCCCGGGAACCACGATTCGAGAAACGTCGGCTATGTCCACTTCGAACGGCTCTTCGGCAGCCGCTTCTCGATCTTTCGCCGGGAGTTCGATGAGGTACGCGCCGAGCGCATGCAGGCTTCTGGTTTCACTGTGGTCGCGGTCGACTCCTCGTCGCCTGACATGAACGAGGGCCACTGCGGACGTGAGAACTACGCCTGGCTCCGAGAGGGCTTCGACCACCCAGACGATCTCAAGATCCTCGCGATACACCATCACCTCGTGTCAATCCCCGGGACCGGCCGGGAGCGCAATATCATCACCGACGCAGGCGACCTGCTCGGCGAGATCACGAAGCTGGACGTCGATGTCGTGCTTTCCGGACACAAGCACGTGCCCTTCTTCTGGGGCCTGAACGGCATGCTGATCTGCAACTCGGGCACGGCCGGCACGCGGCGCGTCCGGGGCGTCGCGCCGCCGTCGTGGAACGAGCTCCACACCGACGCCTCGACGATCAAGGTGTTCATCCACTACCTCGACGGGCGGCGCGAGCTGTCCGTCATCTTCAGCCGCAGGACGCGCGCGCTGACGCGCGAGGCGTTCTTCGTCACGGACGACTACCGCGCTGCGAACCAGATCCTGAGCTTCTAGCTCGCCGGCTCGCTCCGGGCGGCGTGCCCCGTCGTCCAGAGCCCCGTCCACCACTCTGCATGGGGCATTCCGCTCGCGAGCATGATCTTGGCGAGCGCAGCGACGTCGAAGAGCGTGCGCCGAAATTCGACGGCGAGCCGATCGGCGTCGACGGTGAGCAGGCCATACTCCGCCCAGGTTGCGATCCGCATCACCGGGCCGTCTCGGCGGAACGCCAGGCCGACACTGCCGGGGTTGACGATCAGAGATTCCCCGAACCTACGGAGGAGTGGAGAGTGCGCGTGCCCGCAGACCAGCAGCGACGCCTCGACGCCGTCGAGCATCTGCTCGACCTCCGCGTCGGGCGTCGTGGCGTAGATGCCTTCGTCAAATGAGCGAGGCGACCCGTGGAAGGCGGCGAGAGTCGTCTCGGCGCCGAGATCGGTTTCGAGCAGCTGCTCGAAGGTCCGCATGTAGCGGCGCCCCTCGGGCTCGAGCTGGTCCGCCCACCAGACGCCGATCTCGACGAGCTTCCGCGCCAGCTCATCCGGGGGCTTCGGGAAGCCGTCGAGGAACCAGGCGTCCCAGTTGCCCATCAGGACCGGACGGTCGACCCCCTTGAGCCGCTCCAGTGTCTCCATGGGCTGAGGCCCGACGGCGACGCCGCCGAGGCAGATGATCCGGTCGACGCGCTCACGCTCGAGCTCCTCGAGCACTGCGTCCAGGCCGAGCAGGTTGCCGTGGATGTCGGCGAGCAGTGCGATGCG
>JBPCPZ010000117.1:0-12593 GCA_050998655.1 Actinomycetota bacterium | reverse complement strand
GGCGGAGGGGCTGCTCCCGGACCTCCAGGAGGGCCAGACGCTCACGCTCCAGGCCATTGAGCCTGAGCAGCATTTCACTCAGCCTCCGCCTCGCTACACCGAAGCGACGCTGGTGAAGGAGATGGAGCGACTCGGCATCGGGCGGCCGTCGACCTACGCCCCCACGGTGCAGGTGCTGTCCAACCGTGAATACGTCCGCTCGGAGAGCCGGAGGCTCCATCCCACGGCGCGGGGTGAAGTCGTGGTCGAGCTCCTCGAGGCCCACTTTCCGGAGTTCGTCGATTCCGATTTCACCGCTCGGATGGAGACCGAGCTGGACGACATAGCCGAAGGCGAGAAGGAAATGGTTCCCGTGGTGAGAGCCTTCTTTGAGTCCTTCTCGGCGCTCGTCGAAGAGCAACAGGACAAGATGAGCCGGCCCGAGCGTCCCACGGACAAAGTGTGTCCCGAATGCGGTCGTCCCGTTGTCGAGAAGTTCGGCAAACACGGGATGTGGTTTTTGTCCTGTTCCGGCTTTCCCGAATGCAGATGGTCCAAGCAGCTTGATGAGTCCGGCGAGCCGCTTCCCGACCCCGAGGCGACGGGCGAGCGCTGTCCTCGCTGCGAGGCCGAGCTGGTGACCAAGACCGGTCGCTTCGGCCCCTTCGTGGGGTGCTCGAACTATCCGGACTGTAAATACATCAAGAAGGAGCCACCCAGGGAGACGGGCGAGCCTTGCCCCGACTGCGGGGAGCCGTTGGTCGAGCGACAGGGCCGTTTCGGGCCCTTCGTCGGTTGCTCCACTTATCCCAAGTGCCGCTACATCAAGAAGGAGAAGCGGGCGAGCGGCGCCGGGGAGGCCAAGAGCAAGGGGACGAAGAGCAAGGGTTCCAAGAGGACGACGCGGAAATCAACTGCCAAGTCCACCAAGAAGAAGTCCGCGGCGAAGTCCGCAGCTAAGGGGACCTCGAAGAAATAGGGGCCGGTCGGGGCCCCACCCCGGCTCAGCTTCGTCGCCTCAACCACCTGGGACGTGGTCTGGGCCACAAGGTTCGCCCGCACGCTTGCGCCCGGCCCGTACCTGGTAACACCCCGATTCCTCTCGGCTCGCCCCGCTCGTCGCCACCTGTCTCTAAGATGGTGAGCGAAACAGCAAAGGAGGAATCATCCAGGAAGCTCCCAAAAGGAGCGGTCTTCAAGTCGTCACCGCCTCCGAGCAGGAGGCCGGTTATGCGGCGCTGTTCCGCAACGGCACCTTCGTCCGCTTCTTCTCGGCCCAAGCGGTCTCGAGCCTCGGCGACTGGATCGGACTCATCGCGATCGCGGTGTTCGCTCAAACTCGCTTCGGGACGATCGCCGTCGGAGTGGTGATGATGGCCCGCGTCCTTCCCGGCTTCCTAGTCGGGCCTTTGGCCGGGGTCCTGGCGGATCGCTGGGACCGCAAGAAAACCATGGTGGTCGCCGACCTAAGCAGGGCCCTGCTCGTCTTCTCCCTTCCGTTCGTCCCCAACCTGGCGTACTTCATCGTTGTCTCTGCCCTGCTGGAATCGCTGACTCTCGTGTGGGGACCAGCAAAAGACGCGTCGCTTCCACACTTCGTCGACCGCGCCCACCTGACCTACGCCAACTCCCTGTCGTTGATCGCGATCTATGGGCCGTGGCCGCTGGCTTCCATACTGTTCGCCTCGTTGGCCGGCTTGGGGTCCTTCGTCGGCGCTCACGTCGAGGTGATGCGGGGGCTCTCGGACAGCCCCGAGGCGATGGCGCTGTGGGTCGACGCGCTCACGTTCGCGTTCTCGGCCGCCATGGTCTCGACGCTTGCAATCCCTCCAACCAAAGCCGGGGTGGGACGGTTCGATCTGAAGGCGGTGAAGCGGGACCTGATCGAAGGGTTGCAGTTCGTCGGCGCTCACAAGCAGGTCCGTTCGTGGATGCTCGGCATCGCCTTCACGTTCACGGCTGCGGGGGGGGTGGTTTCACTTGGACCCGAGTTCACCAGCGAGATTCTGGACTCAGGCCCCAGCGCCTACGGTTTCGTTATCGGCTCCTTCGGAGGCGGAATGCTGGCGGGGTTGATCGCCTCGGGCTTCCTCGCCAAGCACATAAGCAAGGACGTGCTGTTCTCCTCCAGCGTGATCCTGCTGGGGGTGGGGCTCATCCTGCTTGCGAGTATGAGCAGCGTCAGCTCCGTGGTGCCGATCGCCGCAACGCTGGGCTTTTTCGGAGGCGTCGGCTACTCGGTCGGCTACGCGCTCATGCAGGAGACCAGCGAGGAAGAGCTGCGGGGCAGGACGTTCGGGGCCGTTTACACGCTTATTCGTATCGGCACCCTCATCGGGCTCGGCGTCTTCCCTCTCATTGCCGGTGCGATCGGTGACAACACGGTTGACCTGTTTGGTGGTGCCACTCTGGCCCTTCCTGGGAGCCGGGTTACGTGGTGGCTGGCCGGTCTCCTCGTGGTTGGAGGCGGCGTTCTGTCGACAACTGCGATCGGCGCGCGCCGTTCTCCGGGTGTTCTACAGGCGGTGCGCAGCTCCTTCTTCGTGGTCTTCGAGGGAGGTGAGGGGGCGGGAAAGAGCACCCAGATGGCGGCCTTCGTGGGGTGGCTCCAGGCACGCGGCGACGATGTGGTCGTGACCAGAGAACCGGGTGGAACTCTTCTTGGAGAGAGGCTCAGAGAAGCCCTGTTGGACACTTCTTCGAGCATCGATGCACGCGCCGAGGCCCTACTGTTTGCAGCCGACCGAGCCCAGCATGCGGCCGATGTAATCAAGCCGGCACTGGCCAAAGGAAAGATCGTGGTCTCCGATCGCTTTCTCGACTCCTCTCTCGCCTATCAAGGGCTGGCGCGAGGCTTGGGGCTCGACGAGGTATACTAGTGGAGCACGTGGGCCACGGACGGATTGGTGCCCGACCTCGTCTTCTTGCTGACGGTCGACTCTGAAACTGGCGCCGGGCGACTCTCCGGCGAGCGCGATCGCCTCGAACTGGAGAGTGTCGACTTTCATAACCGGGTCGCGGCCGCTTACCTCGAGCTCAGCACCAGGTTCCCCGACCGCTTCATAGTGCTCGACGGGACTCGCTCTGCTTCTGAGGTGCACCTAGATGTCGTGGCCGCGTTCGAAGAGCGCTCAGTCGGGCGTGTGTCCGCGCCCGGACGGAGTCATCAGGCCGCTCCCGGACCCGTTCCTCGATGAGCGTGTGGGAGGGCCTGGACGCAGACCGCGCCGTCGGCGGGCTTCAACACCAACTGGCCCAGGGGGAGATATCCCACGCGTGGCTTCTGTCGGGACCGCCGGGGGCAGGAAAGGGGGCGGTGTCGGGGGCGATGGCGGCCGCCCTGAACTGCCTCGACGAGCCGCTCCGTGGTTGCAACCGATGCTCGTCATGCCGCCGCGTGTTTGGCGGGGCGCACCCCGATGTCCACCGAGTGGTGCCCGAGGGCTCCGTCATCGCGGTCGACGCCATCAGAGAGGGAGTGATACCCGAGGCCACACGCTCGCCATTCGAGGGGAGATACAAGGTGTTCGTCCTCGAACAGGCCGAGCTCATGAACGAAGCCGCGCAGAGTTCGCTGCTGAAGACGCTGGAAGAACCTCAACCAGACACGGTGTTCATCCTGCTGTCCCAAGCCGAGGAGGAGATTCTCGAGACAATCCGGTCCCGTTGCCGCATCGTTCGCCTCGAACCCACCTCGGAGCGGGATCTGGTCGTAATGCTAGAGCGAGAAGGAGCAACGGCCGAAACCGCCCTGATGGCGGCGCGACTCTCGGAAGGAGACACCGGCGCGGCCCGGAGCTGGGCCTTCGATGCCCCGATTGCCGAGCGCCGATCCCTATGGCTGTCTATTCCTCGCCGGCTCCAGGGAGCGGCGGACGCAATCGATGCCGCCTCTGAGATCCTTGATCAAGCCCGGGCAGCGGGGGCCGCGCAGAAACGAGCGCATGTGCAGGAGACCAGAGCCCTGGCCGACATCATCGGCGAAGGCCGGGGCACCGGCACCGCTCGAAGTGCCTTGACTCTGCGCCATCGTCGCGAGCAGCGTCACGCCGAAGAGGCGGTGCTGGGCGAGGCTCTCGGCACACTGGCGGGGTTCTACCGGGACGTCGTAGCCGTGCGCAGGGGCTCATCTGAGTCGGTGGCGAATCTCGACCGTATCGACGAGCTTCAGGAGTGGGCCCGCTCCTCAGTCTCCGACGGCGCCTTGTTCAGCGCCGTTGAACGGCTCGTCGCCGGGAGGGCTGCGCTTCTGAGCAACGCCAACGTGCTGCTCGCGCTCGAGGCTGCGCTCACCGAGGTCACTCGGCTCACGCAGCCTCGCGAGCATTCCTACGAGTGGGGCTAGTTTCTCTCGCAGTTCTCCTTGTTCTCCCCATCGTTGCACAGATCCTTGCCGCTGCCGCCCGACAGAGAGTCCCGGTCTATGCCGCCGACTCCGCCGTAGAGCCGGTCGTTTCCGTCCCCACCTGAGATGGCATCTGCACCGCTCCCTCCCCGCAGGACATCGGGTCCGGCCTCTCCTGACAAGGAATCGCCGTCGTCCCCTCCCGACAGTAGGTCGCCCCCGTCTCCTCCGAAGAGGTCGTCGTGGCCGACGTTATCGATGAGGTGGTCGGCCCCCTTCCCTCCGAACATGTCGTCGCCACCTTTGTCGCCGCTCAGACGATCAACTCCGTCTCCTCCGAAGAGGTTGTCGGCGCCCTTACCGCTGCAGACACGGTCGTTGCCCGCGAGTCCGTAGATGGTGTCGTCGCCGTCCTTGGCGATGATCACGTCAGCGCCCTTGGTCCCACGCATCACGTTGTTGCCGTCGGTGCCGACCTTGGTTGCGCTCTTTCCGAGGCAGGTGGGAGCCTGCTGGGCGGCGGCCACCCCCAGCGCCGATCCCCCGATCAACGCAGCCGCCAGGGCGGCCCTTCCGTACAACTTCACGCTGTTCATCAGCGATTCCCCCTCACGATCGTGTGACGCCAATGACGTCAAATCCGATAGGCGACCAGCTGTCCAGCTTGCCCATCACCAGTTAAAGACCAAATTGCTGCTCGCGCCATAACCTAAACACTTCCTGGTAGAAATGCCTAGACGGCGCGTAGACGACCCTCCAGATCCCTTTCTTGTGGCATCGCCGCTTCGCCCGTGAGCCGATAGCTATCTGGCGTGAACGTCGGGGGGCGCTGTTCTCGATAGAGGAGGGCCATTGCCGCCAGGGAGAGGGAGAGACCTGTGGAGTCGCCGTAGAGAGTGCGATGAACTCGGTCGCCGCCATCGACCTGATCAAGGGCCTGTTCACTGAGTGGCCTCGTCCCGAGAGCGAGACCACATCATCTGCACCGGCTCGGCTTGTCCGCTCGAGGACGCTTTTCGAATCGCTCATGTCGATCTCGTGAACTGGATTTCGACTTGATACGGCCTCGACCTCATGGACGCCTAGCAGCTCGTCGCCCAGATGGCCGATACGCGACGTCTACCCGCCAACGCCACTACGGGGGCTGTCATATGGTTAGAGTGCCTCCATCAAATGACCGGCCGACGTTGGCCTCGTTGGGGAGCCTTCTTTATGCGCTACGCGCTTGCAACTCAGGAATTGACCGCGGCCGTGGGACGGATAAGCCTCCAACTGGATGACTCGGGACTTGGCCTCTTGCTGCGTCGCCAGGGGCGTCCTTTGGCTTTCATCCTGCGCAGGCTGTCACCCTCCACCACGCTGCAGCCCGAGGAAGTGGACGAACTGATTACGCGCTCGGCTGCGTATGAGATGCTTGTGGACAGCCTGCGAAATGAGCTGCTTGCGGACAGCCTGCGCAATGAGCTGCTCCCCGCCCCCCCTTCCAGTTCCCGGCTGCCCACAGTGACGGTAGCAGTGTGCACCAGGGCTCGGGAAGAACTGCTCGAAGCTTGCTTGAGCAGTGTCCTGCAGTTGAGTCACGGGCGTGATGACATCAACCCAGAGGTGATGGTTGTCGACAACGCGCCTCCCAACGATAGGTCCCTTCGGGTCGTGCGGTCGCACTCCGGCGTTCGCTACGTTAGTGAGCCACGGCCGGGCCTAGACTTCGCCCGAAATCGGGCGCTCCTGGAAGCACAGACCGACTTCGTCGCTTTTCTGGACGACGATGTCGAAGTCGACGAAAGGTGGCTCGCCGGTCTGATCGAGGCCTTGAGGGAAAACCCCGATGCGGTCGCCATCACCGGTCAGGTTCTCCCCTACGAGCTCAGATCTCGAGCTCAGATCAGGTTCGAGTCCAGAGGAGGTTTTCGACGCGAGTTCTCCAAGCGTCGGTATTGCGGCGCCGTGTTGCCCGGGAACTCTCTCTACCCTGTGGGGGCCGGAATGTTCGGGGCCGGTTGTAACATGGTGCTCCAAAGGCATGCTGCGCTGCAGCTTGGTGGCTTCGACGAGGCGCTGGACACGGGCCTGCCCTTACCCGGTGGCGGCGACCTCGACATCTTCTACAGGGTCCTGCGCGCAGGCCATCCTCTGGTCTATGAGCCGCAGATGCTCGTCTTCCACAAGCACCGTCGAGAGCATCGTCAGCTGCGCAACCAGTACTGGACGTGGGGAACGGGCCTGATGGCGTACGTCGAAAAGACCTGTGTCACCGACGCCGATGCGCGCCTCAAGCTCCGTGGCTTTCGACGCTGGTGGCTATGGAACCAGATGCGTCTCCTAAAGCGGAGCTTCAAGGGAAATGACGCGATGACGCCGGAGCTTGTGTTGGCCGAGCTCGCCGGTGGTTTAGTGGGCATGACGGGAACCTACTCTCGTTCCCGGAGGCGTGTAGAGCGACTCAAGGCCGAGTCCCCATGAAGAGCTTTCGCCCCCTCGAGGTCGTTCACGTAGATCTCGCCGGCGGTCTGGACGGCTTGCTCGAACACCGGCCGGCTGCCGATCACGACATCTACGCGGTGTTGTGGCAGGAAGGAGTCCCACTTGGGCATGTGGAGCTCACGCAATCACAGTTTGATCGTCCTGTGGCCCTGGCTCAAATGGTGGCCGAAGCCGTAGCCATGGGGGTGGGAGACCGGCTCTTCGAAAATGGCTTCGAAGCAGCGCCTCGCGGGATGTGGAGCAGCCCCGATCGTCTTGATCTCAGCGTCGAGGAGATATTGAGCTATGAGAGACCACTGGCGCGCCTCCGCGGTGACCTGCGCTCGTCTCGCTCTGATGCCGTCGAGGTCGACGTATCTGTAGTGGTGTGCACCCGCAATCGTCCCGAGCAGCTTGCACGCTGTCTGCGTTCGCTCATGGCGGTGAGCCCGTCCGCACGGGAGGTGATCGTGGTGGACAACGATCCCGACGCTAACCGGGCGCGACGCGTTGTGGAGATGTTCCCAGATGTGACCTATGTCGCCGAGCCTCAACCGGGCCTTAGCAGAGCGCGCAACCGCGGCTTGCGGGAAGCCACCGGGCGCATCGTCGCCTTCACCGATGACGACACGCTCGTCCATCACAACTGGGTTGCTGCGCTCGCGTTCGCCTTTGACGCGCAAGAGATCATGTGCGTGACTGGATTGGTGCTCCCCGCGGAGCTTGCGACCTCGGCTCAGTGGATCTTCGAAAAGGAAATGGGAGGCTTCAGCCAAGGGTACCGGCGCATCAGCTTCGACGAAGCGTTCTTTCGCCGTACCAAAGCTCACGGTGTTCCGGTGTGGCAGGTGGGGGCGGGCGCCAACATGGCGATCCGCCGAGCGGCGTTCGCCCTAGTCGGAGAGTTCGACGAAAGGCTGGGAGCAGGAGCGGCGGGGTGCAGCGAGGACTCCGAGCTGTGGTACCGGCTCCTTGCCGAGGGTTGGCGCTGCCGCTACGAACCCTCGGCGGTCGTCTTCCACTATCACCGTGGCGATATTCCCGCGCTCAAGCGTCAGGCCCGGGCTTACATTCGAGGACACGTGGCAGCGCTGTTCGTCCAGTACGCGCGCTATGGCCACCGCGGAAATCTACACAGAGCTCTGCTCGCGATGCCTATCTGGCTCCTACGACTAAGCCTCAGGGATTGGTGGCTCCGGGGAGATCGTGGGGCGGTCACTCGCTCCTACGTCGAGGGTTACGTACAGGGCCTGAAGTATCTGCCGCTCGCTGCTCGAGCGGGGATGTTCACAACACCGGTGTCGACTGGTGGTGGCTGCAAGGTATCCCGTGCGAACTTCCTGCGGTTCAATCCCTATCCCCATCCCCTGAGCGAGGGATTGTTCTACCGGGAAAAGATGCGAGCGATACACCGGATCGCCCCCTATGGCTATTTCCCACGCATACTTGAAATCGGCGGAGGACAGAGTGGATTGAGCGCCGACCTGTATCGAGGCGCAGAGGTCATCTCCGTGGACCTCGAGCCCTCGTACGCGGGTTCCTCCATGAATGCCCGCGTTGGCACGCGTTTCCTCTGCGCCGACGCAACGAACTTGCCCTTTTCCGACAATTCTTTTGACTTGGTGACCGTTTTTGACGTCCTCGAGCACGTGCCCCATGACGAGCAGGCCGCAACGGAAGCCATCCGCGTTCTGCGCCCCGGGGGTTTCCTGCTTGTGACGAGTCCAAATGAGCATTGGCGCTTCCCGTACTATCGACTCTTGAAGCCCCTATGCCCAACGGACGGCCAGATAATGGCGGTATGGGGCCATGTCCGGCGCGGCTATTCCCTTGCCCGACTGGAGAGAATGTTCGGTGTTGCTCCTACGCGGGTCGCCAACTACATCACTCCAGTTACGGCAGTGGGCCACGACCTCGCGTTCTCAAGACTGCCCGACCGGGCCCGTTTCCTGGCTTGTGCGGCATTCAGCCCGCTAACCTGGATCGGCTATTGGCTCCACCGGTCCGGATGGCATGGTGTGGAGCGAGGTTCGAGCTGGCGACCCAAGAGTTCGTGAGCTGAGATGCGTATTGCAATGCTGCTCTGGGGAGACCTGATCGAAGACTTTCTGGATCCGATTGGGATAACTCTCGATGACTTCCGGGATCACATGACGGGGGGTTGGGCATTCGGCTACATCGATGCCTTCCAAAGAGTCGGAGTGGAAACGGACCTTATCTGCTTCTCGGCGCGCACGCCTCGTGAGTACAAATGGATTCACGCACCAACAGGGGCGTCCCTCTGGGTTTTGCACTCCCCGCGTCTTTACGGAATGCTTCGTCGGCGGCTCGCAGATCCTTACGCGTGGACGTCTGAAGATGCAATCGGTGACGTAACGGGTGTGTCGCGCGGCGTGGGAATATTCGCACGGCATGCGGCCCCATACTGCGCAACCCCCCTGTTGCGCCTTGCTCGTCGACTGCGAAAGGAGCGCTACGCAGCTCTGCTCTGCCAGGAGTACGAGTACCCACGCTTTGATGTCTGCGCGGCCTTGGGCGTTCTGTTGCAGCTACCCGTTTTCGCCACCTTCCAAGGTGGTGATTATCAACTGACGCTGTTGGAGCCCAAGGTGCGTCCCCATTCGTTGCGAGTTTGTAACGGCGTGATCGTCGGCTCCTCGAGGGAGGCGGCACGGCTTCAGAATCGCTACCACATTCCACGCGAAAAGGTTGCTCGCATCTTCAACCCCTTCGAGGTCGAGGCTTGGGCGATCGACAGGGATTCCCAGGCGCGTCGACAACTGGGGATTCCACCGGATGACCGAGTCGTGGCATGGCACGGGCGCGTAGAGTTGCATCGAAAGGGCCTGGATGTGCTTTGTCATGCGTGGCAGCTTCTCAGCTGTGATGATCCCCATGCACACCTTGTCTTGCTTGGCACGGGCGCCGACGCCGATGAACTGCATCGACGAATAGAGAGTATGCAGCTGCCACGCGTGCATTGGGTGGACGAGTACGTCGTCGATCGCTCAGTGATTCAGCGGCACCTGTCGGCTGCCGATGTCTACGTTTTCCCGTCGCGTCACGAGGGTTTTCCTATGGCTCCCATCGAGGCGATGGCCAGCGGTCTGCCGGTAGTGGCGGCCGACGCTTCGGGAGTCTCGGACATCTTCGAGAACGGGGAAACATCCGGCGGACTGGTCGTACGTCGTGAGGACGGCCCTGCCCTCGCCGAGGGGCTGCGCCGGGTACTGGGAAACGACGCCTGGCGCCGGGAGCTGGGCCGTCGCGCGCGGCGCCGGGTGGAGACGGCCTTCGGTCCCGTGTCGGTGGGACGACAACTCCAGGAATTCCTTGTTAGGCGCTCGACGAGGACTGGAACAGGACCCAAACCCTTGGTATAGAATCAGTTTCTGATTCTCTGAGTATCCTCAGGCAGTCCGGCTCCTCAAACGCGCTTGTCTGCCGACGAAAAGAATGGCGAGCTTCATGCGACTAGTCAGATGCGAGGTGCCGGTTGCTTTGCTCCCATGTGCGCGAGCTTTAGGCGGCGTTGACACCAGCATCTATAGCGAACAGACGTAACAACTTTGCACCGCTATCGTTGAAAGTGTCGTGAACGAACTCCCCTTAGTGCCGAGCCAGCCAAGTCATACTCAGACGTCGGGAGATATCCGGGGTTCGAGGTTCCGCGGAGGGCGGTACTCCTGGGATCTGATCACCCATCTAGTGGGTCGCGAGTTCCGGCTGCGGTACAGGGAAGCCTTCTTGGGCTGGTTGTGGGCCGTTAGCGCGCCCCTGGCGCGCTTGGTCGTTCTGAGCTTCGTTTTCACCAAGGTCCTGCCCTTGGGTATCCCGAACTACTCGGTGTTCGTGTTCACCGGCATCATCGCCTGGTCATGGTTTTCAGCAGGAGTAAGCTCTGCAACTACCAGCGCCGTAGATCGCCGCGATCTTCTCCTTCGGCCCGGTTTGCCACGCAGCGCGGTGCCGGTCGTGAGTACGCTGACCGACGGCCTCGACTACCTTGCCGCGTTGCCCGTGCTTGCCGTCTTCATGCTCTTGGGAGACGGTATTCCGGTCACCGCTCTATTGCTGCCTTTTGTGCTTGCGGTGCAGCTGCTCTTGATGCTCGGACTTGGCTTCGCTCTCTGCGCCGCAAATGTCTATGTGCGCGACGTTCACCTCTTCGTCAACGTCGTCATGATGCTGGGGTGGTACGCCACTCCGGTCTTCTATGAGGCCAAGGCCGTCCCGGAGAACTTTGCCTGGGTGTTCCAGCTCAACCCAATGGCCCGGCTCTTGAACACATACCGGGCCATCCTGGTACGTGGAGAGGTGCCGGATCTCTGGCCCTTTGTCGCTCTTGCTGTGGTTTGCGGGGCAGTTTTCGTTGCCGGGGGGTTCATCTACCGGGCGACGAGCTCGTCATTCGTGGATGAACTGTGACAGAGATCGAGTTGAAAGGTGTTGGCAAACGCTATCGCCGCTCCAGCAGGGGGCCTAGGAGACTGCGCAGAGTCCATGAGTGGACGTCAAGAGTCGACAGCTGGGCGCTCAAAGACGTGTCCCTCTCGGTCGTAAGAGGCGAAACGGTCGGGCTCATCGGCAAGAACGGCAGCGGCAAGTCCACCCTCCTGCGCCTGCTCGGAGGGGTCACTCGTCCAACGCTCGGGACCGTTCTCGTCGGAAGGGACGTCAGCGGGCTGCTGACTCTCGGCGAGGGCCTTCATCCCCTGCTTTCGGCCGAGGAGAACGCAATCACCGGAGCAATCCTTGCCGGGCTCACCCGGCGGCAGGCTTACACGAGGCTCTCCGAGATCGCCGCCTTCGCCGAGCTCGAGGATCACATGGACCAGTCCTTGAGGACCTTCAGCGATGGCATGCGTTTGCGGCTCGCGTTTGCGGTCGCCATTCATGTCGATCCGAAGATTCTGCTGGTCGATGAGGTCCTGGCGGTGGGAGATCTACGCTTTCAAGAGAAATGCTTTGCGCACATGGAGGGCCTGCAGACAGCAGGCGTCACCCTCGTTGTCGCCTCGCACAGCTTGTCCCAAATACGTCGCCTGTGCCAGCGAGCGGTTTGGCTCCAAGACGGCATAGTCCGGCAGATTGGCGACGCGAGCGAGGTGACGGAGCGTTACGAGAACGCGATGACAGAGGGACTGCCTTCAAGGAGAGAGAGTCATCCCGGGCTGTTGCGACAGGGATCGGGTGAGGTGGAGATCGTGAAGGTACTGCTGCTGGACCGATGGGGAGGCGAGACCGCGCGGATAGGCTCCGGCGGCCCGCTCACCGTTGAAATCCATTTCGTCGCGCACGAAAGAGTTGATGACGCGATCTTCGGGGTGAGCGCCCGTTCGGAGCGGGACGGGATTCACTGCCTGGACCTCAGCACCGCCGGGGATGGCCACTGGGTGGGGCCGCTGCTAGGGCCGGGCACAATCAGACTTCACTTTGAGAGGCTGGACCTAACCGGCGGAGCGTATTACCTGGATGTTGGCGTTTACGAGGCGAGATGGGATCGTCCTTACGACTATCTGTACCAGGCCTTTCCGCTCGAGGTGAGCGCGCCGACCGGCCCCGGCCTCATCTCCCCCCCACATCGTTGGAGCATGGAGTGAAGACCGCCTCGATCCTCATTCGAGCCAAGAACGAGGAGCGGGACTTGGGGGCCACCCTGGACCGCGTCTTTGATCAGGATCTCCAGCCACACGAGGTGTTCGTCATCGACTCCGGCTCGACGGACGCAACTCTGAAGGTAGCGGCCCGTTATCCCGTTCGGATCATTGAGATCGCGCCTAGGGACTGGAGCTACAGCAGGGCG
>JBPCPZ010000087.1:0-5460 GCA_050998655.1 Actinomycetota bacterium | reverse complement strand
TCGCGGGCGCTTGCGGCCAGCGCGTGCGGGCCGGACGTATGGGCCCGCAGGTGAAGCTCGGTAGGATCCAGAGCCGCCTGCGCGCCGACGCGAGCGCGAGCTCGATCGAAGAGATCGGTCCCCAAGGGGAGGAGCCATCCCCGCCCCGACAGGCTCGAACCCGCCACTCCCACGGCCCCGTCAAGGACGGCCACGCCCGGGTCGAGGACCATGCCCCAGCTACGACAGTCGATCGAAGCAAGCTTTGCGAGGGTGCCGAGCCCCCCGGCCCCCTCGAGTACCCGTCCTGAGAAGTCGCAGAACGGCGCTCGCTCGGCCACGACGGTGAGCGCGGAATGGGGGGCGCAGCGCCAGCCGGCTCCCAAGGACCCAAGCCCCACCGCCAGAGCTCCCATGCCTGCGAGGCGCGCGAGGCGAAAGCGCAGCAGAAGCAGTACCGCTCCGCACAGCGCTACGAGCGCAATGAGGACCGAGGGATCCCGCCCGCATCCGTGCACAGTCCCCGCGCCGAGGGCAGCGGCCGCCAGCCAGATGCGCCCGAGGCGCACGTCACACGGTCACGTAGGGGCGCATCGCCTCGAGCGTGGCGGGGCCCACGCCCGAGACCTCGAGCAGCTCCTCCACCGAGGAGAACGAGCCGACCTGAGTCCGGTACTCGAGAATGGCGGCCGCGGTCACCGGCCCGATCTCGGGGATTGTTTCCAGGGCGGCTTGATCGGCGACGTTGAGATTCACCGGCACAGCCGGGCCCGCTGCAGAAGCGCCCGGTTGCGGCGCCGGGGCCGCGGCTACGGCCTCACCGCGCCGGGGAACGTCGATCTTGAGGCCGTCTTGCAGCGGCTCGGCCAGGTTCAGCGCGTCAAGGTCCGAGCGCTCGGTCGGACCTCGTGCGGCCTTCACGGCGTCGGCGACGCGAGCTCCCGCGGGCATCTCGTAGAGGCCGGGGCGGTGCACTGCCCCGGCGACGTGGACCAGCAGCACCGGCTCCGGGCTCGGAGCGATGGCGGCGCCAACGGGGTCCCGTTGCTGAGCGGTCGAGCGCGCCGGCGGAGCGACCGTGGTGGGCGCGCCCCTCGCCCACAGCACAAGCCCCAGCACCACGGCCCCCACCATGACCGCGATGAGCACCCAGGAGTCGCGGCGCCGACCCGCGAATGCCTCGAGCCGCTCCCGCCAGCCCGATTCCACAATGATCTCCCTCACGGGAAGCTTTGTTCTCATGGAGGCATCCTCTGCCCGGGCTCGGCTCGAAGGTGTGGCGCGCGCCACACTTGGCAAGAAAGATCGAGCCGCCTCCGGCCACCTCGGCGGTGGCAAATGACCGCGGTCCGCGTTTACCCACGGTTTCTTGTGGGCTGAGGTCCTCGGTCCGCGTTTACCCCCGCGGCCCCCAAGCCCCGCCGCACGGTCCGCGTTTACCCCCGCGGCCCCCAGGCCCGGCCGCCCGGTGCCGTCTAGGTCAGACGACCAGCGAGATCAGCTTGGGGGGCTTGACGATGACCTTGCGCGGCTCGCGGCCCTGCAGCTGGGCACTCACTTTGTCCGAGGATAGTGCCCTGACCTTCATCTCCTCCTCGGTGATGCCGGCCGGGACCTCGAGCTTGTCCCGAACCTTGCCGTTCACCTGCACCACCATCGTGACCTGTTCGAGACTCGCCAGATCGGGGTCGAACACCGGCCACTTCTGAGTGTGGATCGAGTCCTGGTGGCCGCGGCGGTGCCACAGCTCCTCGGTGATGTGGGGGGCCATCGGCGCCAGAAGCTTCAGCAGTGCCTCGATCAGCTCGCGCATGACTCCCGGGTGCCCGCCGCCCGCGGCCCGGTAACGATAGGCGTGGTTGACGAGCTCGTGCAGCCGGGCAATGGCAGTGTTGAACGAGAACCTCTCGAAGTCCTCGCTCACGACCCTGATCGTGCGGTGCACCTGACGCGTAAGCACTTCATCGAGGGGTGACTGGTGAAGGTTGCCGACGCTCACCACATCGCGGTTGTCCTCGCACAACCTCCACACGCGCTGCAACCACGGGTAGGCGACGCGGCCGATTGAACGCACACCCTCTTCCGGCCAATCGAAGTCCTGCTCAGGGGGGCCGGAGAACAGCATGTATAGGCGCAGCGAATCGGCGCCGTAGCGTTCGAATGCCTCCGTTGGGTCGACCAGATTGCCGCGGCTCTTCGACATGCGCTTGCCGCCCATCGTGATCGTTCCCTGGTTGAGGAGGTTGGGGAACGGCTCCGGCGCGGACGCCATCCCCAGATCCACCAGCACCTTCTGGAAGAAACGCGCATATATCAGATGCAGGACCGCGTGCTCGATGCCGCCCGTGTACTGGTCTGCGGGCATCCACGCGTCGGCGACCTCGGGATCGAACGGCAGCTCCTCGTTGTGAGGGTCGACGTAGCGATTGAAATACCAGGAGGAGTCGACGAACGTATCCATGGTATCGGTCTCCCGCCGCGCGGCCCCCGCGCATTTTGGACAGGCGACGTTGACCCACTCCGTGGCGGACGCCAGCGGTGAGTCCTCCCCGGTGGGGCGGAAGTCGACGTCCTCGGGCAGGACCACCGGCAAGTCCTCCTCGGGGACGGGGACCTCGCCGCAGCGCTCGCAGAAGACGATCGGAATCGGCGTGCCCCAATAGCGCTGGCGGCTGATGAGCCAGTCGCGGATTCGGAAGTTCTTGGCCGCGCGGCCAAGTCCCTGAGCCTCGAGCCACTCGGTCACCACCCCTACCGCGACGTCGACCGGGGTGCCGTCGAAGGCGCCGCTGTTGACCATGACCCCCGGCCCGATGTAGGGCTCGTCGGGCGACGCCGTGGCAGGCTCCAGAGGTTCGATCACCGTCCGGATCTCGATGTCGTACTGACGTGCGAACTCGAAGTCTCGGTGGTCGTGAGCGGGGACCGCCATGATGGCGCCGGTGCCGTAGTCGATCATCACGTAGTCGGCGGCCCAGATCGGGATCTTCTCGCCGTTCACCGGGTTGACGGCGTAGCGGCCCAGGAACATGCCCTTCTTGGGCCGCTCGGTGGCGGTACGGTCGATCTCTGTGAGCCTCGACACCTCGTCCTTAAAGGATGCGAACTCGGCTTCCAGCTCGGTGCCGGCTACGAGCCGCTCGGCCATCGGGTGCTCCGGCGCGACGACGAAGAAGGTCGCTCCCCACAAGGTGTCGGGCCGCGTCGTGTACACCGTGACCGGCCCCTCGCCCTCGATCTCGAACTCGACCTCGGCTCCGAAGGAGCGGCCGATCCAATTGCTCTGCAGAGACTTGAGCCGCTCGGTCCATCCGGCGTTGAGCTTCATGTCGTCGAGCAGGCGGTCCGCGTAGTCCGTGATCTTGAAGAACCACTGCGTCAGATATCGCTTTTCGACCACCGCATCGCAGCGCTCGCAGCGCCCGGCGATGACCTGCTCGTTGGCCAGCACCGTCTTGTCGTTGGGGCACCACCACGCGGGGGCCTGTCGCCGGTATGCGAGGCCGCGCTCATAGAAGCGCAAGAAGAACCACTGGTTCCACCGGTAATAAGAGGGGTCGCAGGTGCGGAAAGTCCGCTCCCAGTCGAACGAGCAACCGAGTCGCTGCGCCGAGCTGAAGAGCTTGTCGATATTCGAGTAGGTCCAGGTCTTGGGATGGATGCCGCGCTGTATGGCGGCGTTCTCCGCCGGCAGCCCGAAGGCGTCGAACCCCAGTGGGTTCAGCACCTGATGGCCTCGCATCCTGAGGTTTCGGGCGATGGAATCGTGGATCGAGAACACCTCGACGTGGCCCATGTGCATGACCCCGGAGGGATAGGGGAACATCGTGAGGGCGTAACGCTTGGTCGCGGGATCGGGCAGGCGCGGTGAGCGCCACGCCTTGTCGCCGATCCATTTCTGGGACCAGCGCTCTTCGATCTCCTTGAAGTCATAGTCGGCGGCCATTGCCGGCAACCCTAAAGCCTGCCCTCGATGCCGGGGGTTCGACCCTCGCCATCCATCTTCACGCCGATTCCCGGCCTCAGCGCGGTGACGCCGAGATAGTCACAGTGTCAGTGGCAGGTGTCCGCGCCCAAGTCTGTGAAGGTCCCGCTTGTGGGGTCGGGCACGAATTGCCAGTCGTAGCCGGTGGCCCCGAGGGTCATCTTGAGGATGCCGAAAGTGGTGTCGTCGGCCACCTGGACATTGGCCCGGGGACAGCAAGGGGCGTCGAGATTCTTGCCGCCCGTCCCTACGACGAACTGCCGGATACCACCGGCGGAATCCAGCGTGCCGTCGGGGGCCTGCGGCGCGAACCGTTCGTAGGCATGGCCGTGCGCGTTCAAGATGACGTCTACACCGTTCGCGTAGGCGATCTGCCAGAAAGCTTTTGTGGGCATCAGCCGCTTGTAGCTTGTGAAGCGGGGGTGATGCCAGTACAACAGCTCGCAGAGGTGATTGTCGCCGGCGAGGTCCTCCCGCAGGAACTGGCTCTCAGGGCTCTGGGACGTGCACTTCCCCGTCAGCTTTCCGCAGTTGCTGTCGAGCGCAACCACATGCCAGTCACCCAAGTTGTACGAGTACCAGAGGGGGCCGGTCGGATAGCCGAAATAGTCACGATAACCCTGCGCGTTGGCGGTGCCGTAGTCGTGGTTGCCGGGAGTGGGGTGTGTGAGTGACTTGAACCGTCCCCACGTTGGATCGTAGGCGGCGAGGTAGTCGGCCGCCGATCCCCTCTCGTATTGATTGTCGCCAAGTGTCAGCACGTCGGTGATGGTCGGGTCTGCGAGCACGAGATCGGACGTTTCCCGATGATGACAAGAGGTCTCTGTGACAGAATCGGCCGGGGAGCAAGCGATGTCGCCTGCCGCCGCGATGACCGGAGCCCCCGCAGCGTAGGACTGAGCGGCCGAGGGCTGCGAAGCCACAAGCAGACCCAAAAGCAGACAGGGCAAGGCTGCAAGTCGAAGGAGTTTCATCCTGCCTCCAGTATCCTATCGTTAGCGGCAGGAAACTTACAGTAGTGGAGCGAACCATGCAAGGCCGCCGTCACCATACGGTTAGGCGCTCGAGATTGGGGGGCCGACCCAATCGTCCCAACCACCGAACGACAGGTAGTCGGCCGGCCGAGCTTCAGCAGCTTGCAAACGGGGGCGCGGAGAACTCCTCGAATCGTACGATCCTCTGTGAGGAGATCGTGCTCCGCTCGGTCAGCGATCGTTGCAGGAGCCACCGGGTGCCCCGCGGCTCGAGGAAACGGCGAGTTACGGCGTAGCCGCGGCCCTCAGCCAGCGCACTCGAGAGCATTACGAGATCGCGGCGGCATTCGACTGCATCTAGGTGGGCGACGCTGCCACCGTGCGCGAACAGCCCGGCGGGGATGTTCGGGAGCCGGGGTGGGCGCACGCGCTCAAGCCGGCCGCTCGCCATCGAGAACACCCCCACGAACGCGGTCGAGGCGCCCTGGGCGACGTCGATCACGATCTCGAGACCTCTTGCGG
>JBPCPZ010000111.1:0-7106 GCA_050998655.1 Actinomycetota bacterium | reverse complement strand
TAGGCGTGGTTGGCGCCGCGCCCGACACGCCCACGCAACTGGTAGAGCTGCGCCAGCCCGAAGCGATGCGCCTGGTGGACGACGATCGTGTTGACGTTGGGGATGTCGAGGCCCGACTCGATGATCGTGGTGCACACCAGCACGTTGGTCTTCGACTCTCCGAAGTCGAGCATCGCCTGCTCGAGTGCGCGCTCGTCCATCTGACCGTGGGCGATGCCGATGCGTGCTTCGGGCACGAGCTCCTGCAGGTTGCGTGCCGCCGTCTCGATCGTGGCGACGCGGTGGTGGACGTAGAAGACCTGCCCGTCGCGCAACAGCTCACGTCGCACAGCCGAGGACATGATCTCGTCGTCGTGGTCACCGACGAAGGTCATCACCGGATGCCGGTTCTCGGGCGGAGTGTCGACGATCGACATGTCCCTGATGCCCGACATCGCCATTTCGAGCGTGCGCGGAATGGGCGTGGCGGTGAGGGTGAGGATGTCGACGCTCGCCCGCAGCTCCTTGAGCTTCTCCTTCTGCTGCACGCCAAAGCGCTGCTCCTCATCGACCACCACGAGGCCGAGGTCGCTGAAGACCACGCCCTCCTGCAGCAGCTTGTGAGTGCCGACCACGACATCGATCTTTCCTGCGGCGAGGTCCTCGAGCACCTGGCGCGACTCCGCATGGGACAGAAAGCGCGACAGCATCGCAACCCGCACCGGGAACTCTCTGAAACGCTCGACGAAGGTGGCGTGGTGCTGCTGTGCGAGGATCGTGGTCGGCACAAGCACCGCAACCTGTTTGCCGGCCGCCACCGCCTTGAACGCGGCTCGGACCGCGATCTCTGTCTTGCCGTAGCCGACGTCGCCGCACACCAGCCGGTCCATGGGTCCAGGTCGTTCCATGTCATCCTTGACCTCGTCCACGGCCCGGAGCTGGTCCGGAGTCTCCTCATAGGGAAACGAGTCCTCCAGCTCACGCTGCCACGGTGTGTCGGGCCCGAAGGCGAATCCTGCAGCCCTGATCCTGCGCGCGTATAGCGCCACCAGCTCCTTCGCGATCTCGCGCGCTCTGCGTCTTACTCGCGATTTGGTGCGGGCCCAGTCGCCCGAGCCGAGACGATTGACCTTCGGCGCCTCGCCCCCGATGTACTTGGAGATGAGGTCGATCTGATCGCTGGGCACGTAGAGGCGGTCGCCCTTGGCATAGGAGATAACCAGGTATTCGCGGTGGACGCCCAACAGGTCCCGGTCCACCATCCCCACGAAGGTTCCGATTCCGTGCACTTCGTGCACGACGTGGTCGCCCTCGGAGAGATCGAGGGGGCCGGCCATCTGACGACGCCGCGCTTGGATGCGCTTACGGGCCGCCCCCGAACGGCGGCCGGTGATGTCGGACTCGGCGACCAGTGCGAGCCGGGCGCTCGGGAGCACGAAACCACGATGCAGCTCGGCCACCACGATCGAGCCGCCGGGCGCCGAGCCGGCCTCGGGAGCGGACTCGGCGGCAACGAGCTCGAGCCCGGCCGCCTTGAAATTGGCTCCCAGTCTCTTAGCCGTTTCCGGCAACGACGCCGCGACCACGGCCCTGTAGCCGTTGCGGACGAGGCTCGCGAGCCGCTCGACCAGGATTTCGGGCTTGCCCGCGGACTGCGTCCAGGTGTCAACCTCGAGGCTATCCGAGTCCGGCTCGGCAAAGCTCGACAAGAGCGTCACCGACGAGGCTAGCGCCACCACTTTTTCCAGCGGGGCGTAGTGCTGGCCCTCGAGGCCAGAGATCTCGCTCCACTCCTTGACCTGCTCGAGCACCTCATCGGCCCGGTCCCTCACCCGCTTCGGCTCGAGGATCAGCACCGGGGACCCCGGGGGCAGAAAGGTAGTCAGGGGCTTGAGTGAGACGAACCTTTGCAACAATCGCTCGGCCCCCGGCACCAACACTCCCTCTGCGAGCTGAGCCAGGGCTTCCTCGGGCGCCTCTCGATTAAAGCGGGCGGCCTGTTGCCGGGTCGCCTCGTCGGTCAATAGCTCCCTGCAGGCGACCACCTCCGCCCCTTCGATCTCCTCCAGGGGGCGTTGCGAGGCGAGGGCGAACTGGCGCAGAGACGTGATCTCGTCGCCCCACAACTCGGCTCGCAGGGGTCTCTCCTGGGCGGGCGGAAAGACGTCGAGGATGCCTCCCCGCACGGCGAACTCTCCCCGACGTTCGACGATGTAGTTGCGCTCGTAGCCGAGCTCGACGAGCCGGGCCGACACCTCGTCAAGCGAGATCTCGGCGCCGCGTCGCAGGAGCAGCGCGGCGAGGTCACCCCGAGGCGGCGCCACCAGCTGTGTGGTGCCTTGAGCGGTCGCCACGGTGACGTAGGGGCCTCCTCGACGCAGGCGGTTGAGGACATCGAGGCGGCGGCCCATGGTCTCGACCGAGGGCGACACCGGCTCGCCGGGAAGCACCTCCCAGCCGGGGAAGACCTGCGCGCCGCTGCGGCCCAAGAACGCCTGGACGTCGCGTGCGAGCTGATCCGCCTCCTCGGTGCGCGCGGCCACCGCCAGCACGGGGGCGTCGAGATGGCGGGCGATCGACGCAAGTAAAAAGGGCCGAGCGGCCTCGGCAACGGTCACTGCGCCGGGCGCGTCGAGCAGAGCCCGAACGCGTTCGTCGGGCAGATGATCGAGCAGGGGAGCCAGCGATGCCACTACGAAGGGGATTCTAAGGGCGGCTGCAGCGTCGATTCACCGAATAGTCACTTGCCGAGGTACTGCAGCGCCCGGAAATGGACCTCTTGTGCGACGGGCTCGATCTCTTCCTGCTCCTCCTTGTCGAGCTGCTCGACGAGCTCGAGCATGCGGGCGTCGGTCTGTTGCACTTCCTCGGGCGAACGTCGTTCGCCGAGGGCCACTCCGAGGTCGTGGAGCGCCGCGCGAGCCTCGACCAGATCGGGCGAGCCCACCGGGAGCCCGGCGGAATGGAGCGCAGCTCGAACCGGAGCAGGGACATCTGTGGCGAAGACCACTCCCGAGGCAAACGCCAGCAGGCACACCAGGGCCGCGGCCAGCAACATGATGCGTTGTGCGCGGGTGCGCCGCCGGTCCAGATCGACGAGCCGCTTCCCCGCCTCCGCTCGCGCTCGTACACGTTGCACGCCCTCTTCGGGTGGGTCAAAGGAACTCGAGGCGATTGCAGTGCGCAGCTCCCGAAGCAAGGTCTCGTCGTCGTCGCGCCTCACTTGCTTTCCTCCGACATCACCGTGCGAAGGCGGGCGAGCGCACGCGACTGAGCCACGCGCACCGCTCCGGGCTTACGATCCAGCACCGCTCCAGCGTCCTTGGCGTCGAGCCCGCCGACCACCCTGAGCTCCAGGAGCTCGCGGTCATCCTCGGGCAACCGCTCGAAAGCGGCCCTGACCTGATCCTTCTCCTCGACCGCGACGACCTCCTCGGCCAAGCCGGGGTTGGGATCGGTTTCTTCGTGCTCGCCCAAGGCAATCTGGCGAGCCGACGCCCTGTGGGTTTCCAGCACAACGTTTCTCAGAATGCCGTAGAGCCACGCATGGATTCCCCCGCCTCGCCAGGTGAACCGATCGATGTGCTCGTAGGCACGCGCGAAGACCTCACCGACGGCATCGTCGGCCGCCTCGCGGCTGCTGAGACGCCGCGCGGCGTAGAACAGCAGGGGTGCGTAGGCATCCCTGTAGAGGGCCTCCCAGGCCGCGGGGTCGCTGCGTTTGGCTCGCTCCACGAGAACCTTCAGCTCCTTCTCTGACCTTGGTTGCCTGTCGTCCCTCCTAGTCACGTCACCCCTTCTATGACCTCGACCGGGGAGGCCGGTCTCGGCGCGTGCCCCGGGCCGCTAATCGTTCCGCAAAGGTGGTCATAAGCGGACCGAGGACATTTACCCACAGAATTCTGTGTGCAGGCGCGGACCGTGGACAGTTGCCACCCTTTGGGCCCGAGAGGTTCGTGCTAGCGGCGCTCGTTGACCTCGTTCATCGCCCGCTCGGCCCCCACCTCGACTACGCGCTCCACCGCATCGGCTGCGGCCGAGATCAGCAGAGGCAGCTCTTTGCGCTCCACCGACGAGAAGCGCGCCAGCACGAAATCAACCGGATCCTGCCGTCCCGCCGGGCGGCCGATGCCCACACGCACGCGTACGAAGTCTTTGGAGGAGAGGTGGGACGCGACGGAGCGCAGACCGTTGTGCCCGGCTGTGCCACCTCCGGACTTAACGCGCACCACCCCGAAGGGGATGTCGAGCTCGTCGTGAACAACGACTAGATGTTCGACAGAGACGCGATAGAAGCGCGCCAGCGCACTCACCTGGGCGCCCGAATCGTTCATGAACGAGGTCGGCCGCGCCAGCACCACCGGCACCGAGCCCAGCCGCGTTTCGGCTGCGATACAGCCGCTGCGGTGTCGTCTGAACTTAACCCCCGAGCGCGCGACCAGCTCGTCGAGCACCTGCGCCCCGGCATTGTGGCGGGTGGCGGCGTAGCGGTCGCCGGGGTTGCCGAGCCCGACGACGACGAGTCTGTCGCCGTCGGGGCGTACCCGCCACAACGGTGACATAAAGGGCCTTTAGGAGGACTCGGGCTGAGACTCGCCCTCGTCGCGCTGCGCGTCCCCGGCCTCGTCCGATGCGGCTGCGTCCTCGTCCGAGGGCTCCTCCTCGGCCACTTCGGCAAGCGCATCCACGCCACCCGCGGCCTCGATTGCGGCCGCCGCCTCCATCGCCTCGAGCTCCTCTTCGGAGACCGGCGCAAGGACGGATGCGACCACCGTCTCGGGATCGGTGCGGATCTCGAAAGTCGTCGGGGCGGCAAGATCCGAGACGCGCAGAGAGTCTCCAATGGCTAGTCCTGAAACGTCCGCGCCGATGAACTCCGGAACCTCGGTGGGGAGGCACTTGACGTGCACGGTGAACAGGGGGTTCTCGAGCACTCCGCCCTCGTTGACGCCGGGTGAGCTGCCCACGATGTGGATGGGCACTTCGACCTCCACGGCCTGGGTGCGATCGACCCGGACGAAGTCGGCGTGCAGCAGGGTCCCCATGACGGGATCCCTCTGTAACTCGCGGGTGAGGGCGAGCGTGCTCTTGCCCTCGATCTGCAGGTCAAGCAGAACGTTCATGCCGGCGTCCGAGTTGAGGGCGGTGGCGAGCTCGCGCCGGTTCACCTGGATGGCAGTGGTCTCAATCCCCCGGCCGTAGATCACCGCCGGCACCTTGCCCTGGGCGCGTATCTTGCGCGCCACTCCCGTGCCGCTCAACAGCTTGAGCTCCGCGTCGATCCTTACCTCAGCCATCGAACTCATCCATCCTTCACCTTCTGGTCATCACCATCTGTGGGCGTCGTCTTGTGATCGCCACCCTTACATATCAAGCGAAGCAGTCAGGCCTGGTTCTCCCCGTGGAACAGCTCGGAGACCGAGTCCTCCTCGAACACCGCCTTGATCGTCGACGCGATCGTGGGTGCGATAGACAGCACCACGAGCTTGTCGAGCACTTTCTCGGAGGGGATCGGAAGGGTGTTGGTCACGACGACCTGGCGGATCGGCGAGTTCTTGAGTCTGTCGGTGGCAGGGTCGGATAGCACTGCATGGGTGGCCGCGGCGTAGACCTCGGTGGCACCCGCCTCGATCAACGTCTCCGCCCCTCTGACCAGGGTGCCCGCAGTGTCAATGATGTCGTCCACCACCACGCACACTCGGTCTCGCACGTCTCCGACGACGGCGCGCGTCTCGCTGACGTTGCGTACATCGCGCCGGCGCTGCTTGTGCAGGAAAGCAAGCTGACAGGCTCGCCCGGCGAACTCACTCATATGTTGCGTCCACTTCTCCGCGAGTCGCACTCGTCCCGCGTCGGGAGTCACCACCACAAAGTCTTCGTCGATCAAGTGAGCGAAGTAGTCGGCCATCAACGGCAACGCGGTTAGGTGATCGAAGGGAACATTGAAGAAGCCCTGAATCTGGCCTGTGTGCAAATCGACCGACAGAACGCGGTCGACCCCGGCCACCTCATAGAAGTCCGCCACCAGTCTCGCCGTGATCGGTTCGCGGCCCAGCGTCTTCTTGTCCTGGCGCGCGTAGGGAAAGAACGGCACGACCGCGGTTATCCGCTTGGCGGAGGCCCGCTGCAACGCATCGATCATGATGAGGTGCTGCATGAGGTGGAGATCCACCGGATCGCTTGCACTCTGGATGACGAACGCATCCTTGCCCCTCACCGACTCTGCGAAGCGAACATAAGTCTCGGAGCTGGCGAAGGTGGAGATCTCGACTTCG
Source organism: Actinomycetota bacterium (assembly GCA_050998655.1). Lineage (GTDB taxonomy): Bacteria > Actinomycetota > CADDZG01 > CADDZG01 > WHSQ01 > JACDAL01. The sequence goes on along the minus strand of JBPCPZ010000111.1, from coordinate 852 downwards.
CCGAGCTTCATGCCGAGATGGGTGGCTATCTCCTCGGCGAGCCCGCTATTCGCGGTCCCGCTGAAGAGCATCAGCCTCTTATAGGTAGGGACTTGCATTCACGCCTCCCGGCTGGCTCGACAGGAGTCTATTGTCGCGGCTCCTCGGGCTCCTCGGTACGCGCCTTTCGTCCCATGCGGTCGCCGCGCCCCAAGAGCAGCCTGGCCGGGGCGCCGACCGCGAGCGCATCATCAGGAACGTCCTTCGTCACCACGGTCCCCGCACCTGTGGCGGCCCTCTCTCCCACAGTCACGGGCGCCACCAGCATCGTGTCCGAACCTATGTAGGCATCGTCTCCGATCACCGTTTCGTGCTTGGAGTCACCGTCCCAATTACATGTAATCGTGCCCGCTCCGACGTTGACCCCGGTGCCCAAGCGCGCGTCTCCTACATAGGAGAGGTGATTTACCTTGCTGCCCGGGCCCACCACCGCGTTCTTGAGCTCGACGAACGAGCCCGCCTTGGCACCCTGCCCGAGGCGTGTCCCGGGCCGCAGCAAGGCAAAGGGGCCGACCGATACTCTCGGCCCGATGTCCGAGGACAAGACCACCGAATAGCCGACCGCCGCGCCGGCACCGACACTCGATTCGACGATACGAGTGTGCGGGCCTATCTCGGCGTTCTCGTCTATGTGAGTGGCGCCCTCGAGGAAAGTGAACGGGTGGACGACGGCGTCCCTCCCGATCGTCACCGTCGAATCGATGTAGGTCACATCGGGGTCGATAACGGTCACGCCTTGGAGCATCCAGTGCTCACAGGCTCTGCGCCTCAAAACCTTGGACACAAGCGCCAGATGGGCGCGCGTCTTGACCC
>JBPCPZ010000021.1:0-6913 GCA_050998655.1 Actinomycetota bacterium | reverse complement strand
CCTCCGACCATGCGGCGATCTTCGGCCGCTATGTTCTCGAGCTTGCCACGGGCCTGCCGGTGGCGCTCGCGGCCCCCAGCCTCCACACGCTGTATGAAAGCAGGCCCCGATGCGAGGGCTTCCTCGTCGTCGGCGTGAGCCAGTCGGGACGCACCCCGGAGATCGTGACCGTGCTCGAACGCCTCGTTGCCGGCGGCGCTCACGCAGTGGCGGTGACCAACGAGCCGGCCAGCCCGCTGGGCCGGGCCGCCTCAGTTGTGGTCGAGCTCGGCGCCGGGGACGAGCGAGCAGTGCCGGCAACCAAAACCTTCACCGCCCAGCTGGTGGCGTTCGCGATCCTCGCCGAGGCGTTGGGGACGGTGCCGTGGAGCGCCCGGGACTGGACTACTCTGCCTGCCGTCGTCCAGCTCATGCTCAACGACCAGCAACCCGCCGCGGCGGTAGCCAACGACATAGCTCACTCGGTGGGTCTGCTGACAGTCGGGCGAGGATTCATGTTTCCCATCGCGCTCGAAGCCGCACTCAAGCTCAAGGAGACAACATCTGTGCTTGCGGAGGGCTACTCGGCCGCCGACCTTCGCCACGGGCCTTTTGCGGTGGTGCAAAGGGACTTCCCCGTACTTGCCTTCTCGGTCGCAGGTCCGGCCGGGCGCGACATCGACGACCTCACTCGATGGCTGCAGGAGGAGCGCGGGGCGCATGTGTTGCGGGTGAGCGACGTTACGCACGCCGACCTCGCTCTTCCCGGGGATCTCCCGGAGACACTCGCCACCATCCCTGCCGCGGTACGTGCACAACAGGTTGCGTATGAGCTTGCGCTCTGCCGGGGACTGAACCCGGATGCCCCCATCGGCCTCACCAAGGTGACGCCCACGTCCTAGCAGGAGTTTGGAGGTCACGATGCCGGAACGAGAAGTGGAGCTGACGAACGAGGTGGGGCTGCATGCGCGGCCGGCGGCGGTTTTCAGCAAGGCGGCTGCGGGCTTCTCCGCCGACGTCACGGTCGCAAAGGGAGGACAGGAAGCCAACGCCAAATCAATCATGGCGGTGCTCAAGCTCGACGTGAAGAAGGGTGACGCAGTCACGATCGCAACCGAGGGCGACGACGCCGAGGAGGCCCTACAGAAGTTGGTAACGCTGCTGGAGTCCCTGTGAAAAACCTGCGCGGCGTAGCCGCCTCCCCCGGGGCGTCAGTGGCGCCCGCATGGTTGCACAACCAAGCTCCCATCGACCTACCGGCCGGCACGGTCGACGACCGAGAAACAGAGGTTGAACGGCTGCGCGGGGCGATCGAGGGCGTGGCGCAGGCCCTCGAAGAGCAGGCAAGCAAGGCCTCCGGCGAACTGGCCGAAGTCCTCGAGGCGCAGGCGATGATGGCTCGTGATCCGGAGCTCGCCACCTCGACTGAGGGCATGATCAAGAGCGACGGCACTTACGCGGCCCGCGCAATCATCGACGCGGGGGAGGGCTACGCCGAGGCGCTGGCTGCCAGCGATAGCGAGTACATGGCCGCGCGCGCAGGAGACATCAGGGATGTCTGCTCGCGCATTGCTCGGCGCTGTCTCGGAGTCCCGGAAACAGAAATTAGAGCAATGAATAGTCCCGGCATCGTGGTGGCGACCGAGCTGCCGCCGGCCGATGTCGCGTCGCTCGACAAGGAGCTGGTCAAGGGGATAGCAACCCAAGAGGGCAGTCGGTCGAGTCATACCGCAATCGTGGCGCGTGCTTTTGGTATTCCCGCGGTGGTGGCGGTCTCGGGCTTGATGGACGCCATATCGGACGATTCCGTGATCGCGCTCGACGGTGACGAGGGAACCGTCCACGTCGATCCCGACGACGACACAAGAGAATGTACGGAACAAAAAACCGCAGCTAGAACAGGGCATCGGGCGCAACTGCTAAAGAGGGTTCGTGAGGGGCCATCCGCTACGAACGATGGACGAGTGATCGAGATGGCCGCCAATGCCGGATCCGTAGCCGAACTGCGGAGCGCACTAGAAGCAGGGGCCGAGGGCGTGGGATTGCTTCGGACCGAGCTGCTGTACATCGATCGCGCCGAACCGCCGAACGAGGATGAGCAGGTCGCGCTGCTCGAGGAAATGACCGGACTTCTGGGTGATCGCCGGCTGGTGGTGCGTACATTCGACTTCGGAGCGGACAAGCCGGTGCCCTTCCTCGACATGGAAGCAGTGCCGAACCCGGCCCTCGGTGTGCGCGGCATCCGGCTCGCACGCGAACAGCCGGAGCTCTTGGAGACGCAATTGCACTCGATTACCCGGGCCGCGCAGAACGGAAAGCTTGCGGTTATGGCTCCGATGGTCGCAAGTGTGGCGGAAGCCGAGTGGTTCGTCGAGCAAGTCAAGCGCGCGGGCGGCATCGACGCGGGGGTCGAAGTCGGTGTCATGGTCGAGGTGCCGTCGGCCGTGCTCGTGGCGGAGATGCTGGCGGAGCGGCTCGACTTCCTTTCGATCGGAACCAACGATCTCGCTCAATACCTGCACGCAGCCGACAGGCAACAGGGCTCGCTCTCCTACTTGCAGGATCCGTTCTCACCTGCGCTGCTGCGTGCTGTTGAGCAGGTCTGCTCAGCAGCACGCGACAAAGCGTGGGTCGGGGTCTGCGGCGAAGCAGCCGGTGATCCTGCCTGGGCTCTGGTCGCAGTGGGTCTGGGAGTTATGGAGCTCTCCATGGGAACAGATAGCCTGCTCGAGGTGCGCGTCGCGGTGGGTGAGCACTCGTTCGAGGAATGTCGCTCCCTCGCCGATGAAGTTCTGGCTGCCGGCGAGGCTGAAGAGGCGCGCCATATTGCCGAGGCACTGGTGTCGTGACGAGACTGCTGGATCAATACGGCTCGAGCCTCGCAGCTCTAGCCGGTCAGGAGCTCATCGAAGCCATCCGCGCGTCCGACGGCCGGAGCTTGCTGGCGGAAGTCGATGTCTCCTCCGCGCCGCTGTTCGCGGGCACGGCCAACGCCGAGATCGCAGCCGCCTTCGGCGCCGATCTCATATGCCTCAACCATGTGGGCATCAATCAATGGGACGACCTTGAGCGAGGGCTCGAGCATGTACGACCGGGACCGGAAGGTTTCTCCGGCTTACGTCGCCTGCTCGGTCGGCCCATCGGCCTCAACCTAGAGCCCGACATCGACGCCGTCCCGGCACCTTTCCGTGCCACAAGAGACAACGCGCTCGCCGCAGCCGCGGCGGGAGCTTCCTTTGTGGTGGTGACGGCGAATCCGGGCCGCGCCGCAGGGCTCGAGGATGTCGCGGCAGCGGTCCAGACCGTCGTTGGCTCCGTCCCGGAGCTGTGCTGCTGGGCGGGGAAGATGCACAGCGCGGGAGCAGAGGAGAAACTCGGACCAAAGTCCGTCGCTCGACTCGTCTCAGCAGGCGCGCAGGGTGTCCTCGTCCCCCTGCCCGGCACCATGCCGGGCATCTCCGAGGACCGGGCCAGAGAAATGGTAGAGGAGGCGCGCGGCTCGGGCGCGCTGGCCATCGGGACGATTGGGACCTCTCAAGAGGGAGCAGATAGCGATACGCTCAGGCACCTCGCCCTCACAGCCAAACGCATCGGAGTCGACGTCCATCATCTGGGCGATGCGGGCCTGGGGGGTATGGCAGCACCCGAGAGCCTTTATGCATACTCGATCACAGTCAGAGGAATCCGTCACACATGGAATCGGATGGCGCGAGGTACACGGGCCTCGTGGCCGGGAAAGGAGTAAGGCCATGGCTTTCGAAGAGGTCGCACAGAAGGTGATCGACGGACTGGGAGGCAAGGACAACATCAAGAACATGGAGCCTTGCATCACGCGCATCCGCGTCCAAGTGGCGGACATGTCTAAGGTCGACCAAGCTGGGCTGAAAGCGGCCGGGGCTCACGGCGTCATGAAGATGGGAAGTGCGGTTCAAGTGGTGATGGGCACACAAAGCGACAACATCGAAGCGGAGATGCGCCGGATCATGGACAACTCGTGACCGAAGTGGTAAGTCCCTTCACCGGTTCGCTTGTCGCCCTCGACGACGTCAACGACGAAGTCTTCTCCGAGCGAGTGATGGGCGAGGGTGTCGCAGTGATGCCGAGCGAAGGACGTGTAGTCGCACCCGTTTCCGGAACCATCGCCAAGCTCTTCGAAGGCGGCCACGGGTTTGCCATCGAGACTCCGGAGGGACTGCAGATCCTCGTCCACGTCGGCCTCGAGACGGTGCACCTGAAGGGCGACGGATTCACGGTGGGGGCCAGCGAGGGACAAGAGATCACTGCGGGGGACGAGATCGTCGCGGTGGATCTCGAGCGGATGAGCGAGCTCAACATCGACATCGTGTCGCCCGTGGTCGTCATCTCCGGTGAGGCGGTGACTGTGACGGCCTCCACAGAGGTGAAGGCCGGCGACCCGCTCTTGGACGTGAAGGCTGGCTCCCTCAACTAGGCAGCTCTCCGTCTTCCGCCGGAGAATGCTTCGGACGCCGCCGCGCGGATCGGCCCGGCATCCCGCCGCACATAAGAGGCCGGCTGGAGGAGAGAGTCCGAGCCCTCAGAACTAGAGAGTGATGACGTGGTCCGGAGGATTGGTCTCTAGCGCCCCGTAGAGATCGGGAAAGCAGCCGACCTGCACTCCCGAGACCGTCCCGGACACCTTGCAATCACCGGGCTCGCCCTCGGCGAGGCCCCGTTCGAGAGCGCACCGATCGCACATCATCAGGAGGATGTCTTGAGTTTCTGCTACTCGAGCCAGGCGCTCCCCGAGCGGGTCGCCGGCACGCAACAGATAGTTGTTGTCGTCGAAGAAAAACATCCCCACGACCTCGGCCCCGTGCCGCTCTTCCTCGAGCTGGGGGAGGATCATTTGTCCCAGTCTGTAGCTTGCGGTGTGGCCCGAAGTGGCGAATACGTAAGCAATCTTCAACAGCACCTCCCAATTCTCCTGGTGTCGTCCCTGTTGAAAAGCATGTCATGAGGGCGGCAACTGATAGTTGCATGCTGGGCCCCACCTCATCGCGCCAACGGGAGCTCTCCAAGCGCTGGTAGTCGGGGCGTCGCGCTACTCTCCTCCAAAACCTCCCGCTCATTTCGAGACCCCCTTCGATCGCCCCACGGCAACCTATCCGACCGCATCCACCCGCAGGGTCATGAGTGGAAGGCCGTCGACTTCCGAAGCAACGCTGTCCAGGACGACGGCCTCCAATGAGTTCACGTGGGCAGCTACGTTGACGAGACTAGCTGCGGGAAAGGTTGTCGTCACTCCTATCACCATCATGTCTCCTGCTCTCGCCGCCTCGACGCCCGCCGGCGAGTCCTCTATCACAACGCACTCCGCGGGGGAGGCGCCGAGGCTCCGGGCCGCTTTGAGGTAGCCCTCGGAATTCGGCTTGCCTGCTGTCACATCGTCTGCGGTGATGAGAACGGGGGGCTTGGGTGCCCCGATAGCGCGCAAACGGCTCGCGGCCAAAGGAGGTGTGCCGGAGGTCACCACGGCCCAGCTCCTCTCGGGCAAGGACGCCAAGAGTTTCATCGCGCCGGCGATGGGGACCACGCCGGCGGCGTCGGCCTCTCGGCGTTCCAGCTCACGCACCTCGTCTTCCACCGAGAGCTGGGGCGCCACTGCGGCAATCACTTGGGCCGCGGGCCTGCCGTGGGCGATACTCATGAGCGCATCCCCGTCGAGACCTCGTTGGGTGGCCCATTCCCTCCACACCCGATCGACGATCGCAGTGGAGTCAGCGAGGACACCGTCGAGATCGAAGAGGACGGCCTTGCACGTCAGGCGCATCACACTTGCACTCGATCCGTACACTGAGCCTTAGTCAGCGAACACCTCGCGTCCGCTCACCAAAGTGCGCGTGACGGCGAGCGCGTCGTCCAGGACGATGACATCCGCGGGCGTCCCGGGTTTGAGCGTACCCAGCTCGGGCCGGCCGATAAGGCGCGCCGGAACGGAGCTCGCGGCCTCGAGCGCTTCCGACAGCCCTGCCCCCAGCGCGACGAGGTTGCGAACGGCGGTATCCATGGTCGAGACACTTCCGGCGAGCGTACCGTCGGCCAGGCGCGCTGCTCCCTCGGCCACGAAGACCTCTCGATCGCCGAGGGAATAAAAGCCGTCCGACAAGCCCGCCGCCATGATGGCGTCGGTGACGATCGCGAAACGGCCGCGGGCGGCAAGAAAGGCGGCGAAGACAGCCTCCGGAGCAAGGTGGACGAAATCCACAATCGCCTGCACGATGACATCGGATCGGACCAAAGCAGCACCGGATACGCCTGGGTCGCGCGGCTGCCAGCGCCGCTGTGCGTTGTAGATGTGTGTAACAGCGCGCGCCCCGCGATCGAACGCCGCATGGGCTGTGGGTGCATCGGCGTCACAGTGCCCGCACGCCACGACGATCCCTCTCTTTGTGAGCTGATCGATGAGGCCCAGGGCACCCGGCAGCTCCGGGGCCAGCGTCATGTATGTCACGGGCCCGGCCTTGCAGAGGCGAACTGCGAGCTCGAAGTGTGGTTCGCGGGCGTTGAGGGGATCGTGAGCCCCCGCCCACGCGGGGTTGATGAACGGCCCCTCGAGGTGGATGCCCAGAACTCGCGGCCCCCCAGGGCTCGGCTGGAGCGAGCGAGCCACGTCGAGCGCCTCGTCGTAGGCACTGAGTGGTGAGGAGATAAACGTGGGTTGGTAGGCGGTTACTCCGGTCCGAGCCAGGCTGGCCCCGGCCTCCGCATAGCCGTCGGCGTCGGCTGCAAGGAAGTCGACACCCGCGAATCCGTTGACCTGGAGGTCGATGTAGCCGGGGGCGGCCAGACCCTTTCTGCCCGGCGGCGAAACCCCCACCTCGGCCACAAGCCCATCCTCGATCACCACGTCGCCGGCGACGATCTCGCCGTTCACCTTCGCCTCGACCACGCCCAAACGCATCCGATCTCGCCT
>JBPCPZ010000104.1:0-4439 GCA_050998655.1 Actinomycetota bacterium | reverse complement strand
GATGCCACCTTTCCGGCCGAGGAGGGAAGGCTGTTGCCGGGGGCGGGCCCCATCGTGGCAGCGGTCGAGGTCGCCGGCGGAGTGAAGGCGGAGGTGCTGGGCAAGCCGCACCGACCCATGATGGAGGCCGCCGCTGCCCGGCTCGCCCCGGCGACTCGCATCGCCGTCATCGGCGACCGGGCCGATACCGATCTCGCCGGGGGCCACGCCATGGGCTGGAGAACGATCCTGGTGCTATCCGGTGTGACCTCTGCGCAGCAGGCGCAGTCGCTCGAACTACCACCCGACGCGATAGTCGAAAGCCTCGCCGAACTGGCCACCTGAGGGGCCTAACCGCCCGATTTAGCGGGTGCCGGTGGCCGTCACAATGGCCCGAGAGATCCTCACGCTGCCGCGCGGAGCGGTGAACGTCAGTCGTCGGCGGCCATCTTCGAACTCCCGGAGCTCGGGGGCGTTGCTGTCCGGCACGAAGCAGGTGGGGCCTGTCTTGTTAAGAGGGCCGGGGCCCGCGTTGGTGTGATCGTAGCGAACAAGCCCGTCGTGAAAGTAGAAGTGGAGGAAGTGAAAGGTCTCGCCGGGGTCGAGGAGATCGCCCGAGAAGCGCACCGAGACACATTACCTTGTCGAGAGAGGAGAAGGACCGTCCGAAGCTCGCCACTCCCCAGGCGGCGTCGTCCTCGTCTTCTGTGAGTGTGGCGGGCAACTCAGGATGCAGAACGACCACGGCCCGGTGGGCCTGGTCCGGGCTCAGACGGGCGGAGCTCGGCAGACTTATCCCGGCCGCCACCACGAAGGCCAACAGCACACCCGAAGACCAACGTCTGCCCATCACTGGATCCTCGCGGTTAGCTTCCTACCTCGATCTTGACCTCGTCCATGGCCCCCGTGTACTGATCCGCTCCCGCCGGCGACTTGGCTCCAACGTAAACATTGACGTTGTTGGAGATCGACCCGATGGTGACGTTCTTGGTGTAGGTCTGGTCGAATGATCCGACCGTAGCCTGGATCCTCAGCGATATCTGGTTAGCGTTCTTCTTGCATTGCACGAAGTACCACTCGTCATCGGACAGATCCGGGCCCTTGACGAGCTTCCCCTGGCCGGACGATCCCTTGAAGAAACACAACGCGCGCCCACCGCTGTTCTTCGGGAAAATCTCCATCTTGTAGCTGCCGCCCGGAGTTGCGGTGAGGCCCTTTCGCACCATGTCGTAATCGCCCACCGCGGCGGGGGGAACGTTGGGGAACTTCGCGTACATGGACAAGGTGAGGTCCTGGGTGCCGGGGTTGAGCGTGTTGTCGTGGGGGACGTCCACGTAAGACGGCAGCCCGACCCGCCCGAAGTAGTAGGACTTGTTGATATGGCCGTTGAGCCCGCTTTCGACCTTATTGAGCCTCCCGTCGTTGTCGTTGCCGCTGGAGTCCACCATCTGACTGGCGCCGGCGTCCTCATCCAGGTGCCACAGCGCCACGACGGTGGGCGCAGCGGACACTGAGCTGATGGGTGTCGCGGTGGCCGCTGCGATAATCAACAACAAAGGAACCCTGACAAAGCTGTGCTTCGCAATTCTCATAGAAACCTCCCTGCGGGTTCGCCGACCGTTCACCCCTCAGTGGAACGATGGCCCCGACGCCACTCGTCCATCAGCGTATCCGAGTTTATGGGATTTATAACCACGAGCTACCAGCTTCGGCACAAATTGCTCACTAAATATGTTCCGGTCCCCGGCAAAGCGCTCCTGGTCAGCGGCCCAGGCCCGCCGCCTCGTCTAGAGCCTCATGGGCCCCGGCCAGTGTCATGCCCGAGCCCCGCAATATGTCTGAGGCCGTTAACCGCACTTGAGCCACCAGAGAGCCGAGGGCCAGCACCTCCGGCCGCTCGAGGAGGTCGGTCGCGAGCCGCACGGCCTCCAGCGCAATAGAGCGGGTCTGATCGCCGCTCCCATCTTCGTCGTCATCGACATCGAGCTGACGGTCGAGAGAGCGGACCGCATCCGCCAATCGCCGCACCGCTTCTACGACTCCCGCCGGAGCCGGCTTATTACTTCTTACGACACTGATGGCGACCCGAGCGAGCACCCGTGTGTTGCGCACGGCCAGGTCGATCTGGCTGGCGGCGAGCGCGTACTCGTCGAGGTGTCCACGCGCCCGGCGCCGCGGCGGCGCAAGCCGCACGGTCTCGTATCCGGTCTGAAGAGCGTCGTTGAACGCTCGCACCGACTCGTCGATGCCGCGCGCCCTGTACAGAGCCTCCTCGGCTGCACCGGGGTCACCGGCGGCAAGCGCGTCCGCGGTCTCCTCGAGCGCGAGCCCGAGCTCGGAGAACACAGGCCGTGCAGCACGCCGGATCAAGGCCACAGGATCGAGCGGGAACATCAGCTGGCTTATCAGGAGGGCGACCGAGCCCCCCACCAAGGTGTCGAACACGCGAGTCGGGACGAGCCCGCTCGTAGGCGGCTCCACGGTGGCAACGAAGATCGCCGACACCGCGGCCTGGGTTACCAGCACGGGTCCCGCCCCCACAAACACCGCCACCACCATGGCCATCACCACTATCAGTGCAATCTGGGGGATTCCCCTACCGATCGCCAGCACGAGAACGTCGGCGATGGTGACTCCAACCACCACTCCGGCTGTGACTTCCACGGCCCGCCTCGGCTCCTGCCCCCGCACCGCCCCCAAGACGATGACTGCGGAGACGGCGGCGAATATCGGCGCCTCGTGGCCGAGCGCGTAGGTTGAGATCGCGTAAGACGCAGCCGCCGCAGCCGCCGTCTGCAGCAAGGCGGAGGCCTGGCCTCTCACACGCCCGATGCGCTCGGCCGCGCTGATCTTGCCGCGGCTTACGACCCGGGACGACCTCAGTAGCGCCACTCCGGGCGCCACACCATCTGCGGGCTCTGTGGCCTTCCTCCGAGCAGGTAGATGATCACGACGCCGTAGACGAAACCGCCGACATGAGCCATCCACGCCACCGCCGTTGCGCCGGACGCCTCTTGAAGACCGATGAAGAACTGATAGACGAACCACAGCCCCAGGACGGCGATCGCCGACATCTGGATCACCGAAAAGAAGAAGAAGATCGGCACCAGCACGTTCACCCGGGCTTTGGGATAGAGGACCAGATAGGCGCCCATCACCGCTGCGACCGCCCCGGATGCCCCCACTGTCGGGAGCACCGAAGAAATGTGGGTGAGGATGTGGGCGAACGAGGCGGCGATTCCACCCACGAGATAGAAAACGAGGAACCGCACGCGGCCCAGGTAGTCCTCGATATTGTTGCCAAAGACCCACAGGAACAACATGTTCCCGATGATGTGCAGGAAGCCCGCATGAAGAAAGGTCGAGATCACGACCGCTATCAGGAACTCAACCGGGCCGCGCTCGGGGATGGGAACCGCCACGGGGCCCAGATCGACGCCTGCCGGGCAGCTCTCGTCGAGCTGGCACGGAATGGGGGCGTTGTCGAAGAAATAGACGCTTCCATCGATGCCACCCCCGAACCCCGGCTCCGACACGAAGCTCAGCACGTTGAGCACTATCAGGGCTACCGTCACGATTGGAAAACGGCGGGTGGGGTTGGCGTCCGAGATCGGAATGAGGGCCAACATCCTCTGAGGAGTATAGGTTCGCTCTTATGGCTCGGCGAGGGACACCCCTAGGGATGGGAGCAGACGTGCTGGAGGAGATGCGCAGGCTGGCGATATTCACCTCGGGCGTGGCCGAGCTGACCCGCAATCGCGCCGAACAGGTCGTCAAGAGCGTCATGAGCGATCATCCCGAAGCGTCCGCCGCCGTCAAGCAAATCGTCGAGATCTCGAAACAGAACCGCCTGGAGCTGCTCCGGGTCATCTCGCAGGAGATGCACGATCAGGTAGAAGCCCTGGGCCTGGCAACCAAAGCAGACCTCGAACGGATCGAGCGCAGACTCGCCCGGCTCGAGGAGCGGGCGCGCTCCGCCGCGGCCCCCCGCTCCTCCAAGAAGACCACCACCACGAAGACTTCGGGGCGCTCCAAGAGGCCCACGGCGCGAACCAAGACCACGGCGAGGGGCTCGGTCTCGAAGAAGTCCACGGCGAAGAAGTCCACGGCGAAGAAGTCCACCCGCTCGTCGACGAGGCGGGCTTGACGGGGATGGGAAAAGACCAAGACAAGCAGGCCGCAGACACCAGTGAGCGAGTCAGCGCTGAGCTGGCACGGGGGGAGGCCTTAGGCCACGCCACCAGGCTCGAGACGCTTCAGAGCCTGCACGAGTGGCTGGAAGCCGAGCTTGACCAAGCCGCTCCGCCTCGACACTGAGCTGGTAAGGCGCGGATTGGCTGCCTCGCGCGCCGAAGAGAAGCGCGCGATCGAGGCGGGGGAAGGGTTGGTGGGTGGGCTTCCCCCGACCCAGCCCACCGCCCTCCTGTGTGAAGAGCAAAACCCCCCTCTTGCCCGCTCGG
>JBPCPZ010000102.1:0-4156 GCA_050998655.1 Actinomycetota bacterium | reverse complement strand
ACGCTCGACGGGGATGAGGTTGTATGCCATGGCACCTCCGCTTTTGGGGTTGCACCCAGTCTCATCTCCTGGCGCCAAAATCGCGAGGGTTTCCGGGACTTTTTGCAACAGCCTCTTCAGCGGGGCTAGCTCTGCATAGAGCGCAGGGCTCTAACCTTGCGTCCATGACCACCGCGTTCGAGGAGCTCCAGGCCGGTCTCGTCCAGCGTCACCGAGGCCGCGGCCTCTCGGAGATCGACGCAGGCACGATCGTCGTCATCCCCGCTATCAGCTACCCCCCGGCCGAGCTGGTCAAGATCACCGGTATCGCCTACTACGAAGAGCGCATGCTGTTCGCGCTGCTGCTATTGAGAAACCCGGACGTACGTGTGGTCTACGTGACCTGCCTGCCGATCGACTCCATGATCGTCGACTACTACCTCTCGTTCATCGGAGTCACCAGGGCCGAGGTCTCCGACCGCCTCCACCTCATCTCTGTGGGCGACGGGCGGCCGCTGTCACTGTCTCAGAAGCTGCTCGAGAACCCCGATGTGCTCGACGATGTGGGAGCGGCCATCGACGATAGAGACAACGCCTACATCCTGCCGTTCAACGTCACCCATCTGGAGCGCTGCGTGGCCGAGCATCTCGGGGTCCCCATCTGGGGGCCTCACCCGGGCGACGTGTGGCTCGGCTCGAAGAGCGGCGGCCGTCAGGTCGCTCGCAAGGCCGGGGTGCCGGTATTCGAGGGGGCCGAGGACCTGCGCTCGACCACCGAGATCTACTACGCGATCGGTCGCATCAGGGCGGCGCGGCCCGAGTCGGACGCCGTTGTAATCAAGCTCAACAACGGCTTCTCCGGACAGGGCAACGCAATCGTGGAGTTGTCCGGCCTCAACTCTCCGCTCGAGCGGGCGCGCACGACGTTCTGCGGGGTCGGTGAAATGTGGTCGTCTTTCGCGCCCAAGATCACAGCCGAGGGCGCGATCGTCGAGGAGCTCCGTCGCTCGAGCGATCTCTGCTCTCCCAGCGTGCAGATGCGCATCGCCCCGGGAGGCGCTTTCGAGGTCGTTTCCACCCACGACCAGATTCTCGGAGGCCCCGACGGGCAGGTCTATCTCGGGTGCCGCTTTCCCGCTCACGAGGACTACCGGCTGGCCATCCAGGAGGCCGCTATCAGGATCACCGAGGTGCTGGCCGACGCGGGCGTTTTCGGTGTGTTCGGAATGGATTTCGTAGTGGTCCCCGGCGAGCCTCCCTATCTCAGCGAGATCAACCTGCGGGCGGGGGGGACGACGCACCCGTTCCTCATGGCCAAGCTCGCCACCGCAGGATCCTACGAGCACGCTACCGGCGAGCTCATCGCCGAAGGCCGGGCACGGGCATATGTTTCCACCGACAACCTGAAGTCACAGGACTATGTGGGTCTGGCTCCCGCAGAGGTCATCGACGCGGTGAGGGTCGCCGGCGCCGGCTACGAGCACGCCCGGCGCAGCGGGGTGACCCTGCACCTGCTCGGCGCCCTCACATCTCTGGGAAAACTCGGGCTCACCTCGATCGCAGGCTCCCACCAGGCCGCCGCCGCGCTGCAGAGCGATGCGATCGATGCCATCGACGCCCTCGCGGCCCGTGACCGGAGGTAGCGCCGGACCACACATTTGACTCCGTCCTAAGATGCCCCCGTGATCCCCCGCTACAGCCGCCCCGAGATGGCCAAGATCTTCTCCGAGCGCGCCAAGTTCAACCGCTGGCTCGAGATCGAGCTGCTCACGGTCGAGGCCCGCGCCCGGCTCGGGCAAGTCCCTATGGAGGAACTCTCCGAGCTCAAGGCACGCGCATCATTCGACCTCACCCGCATCGCCGAGATCGAGGCCGTCCGCCACCACGACGTGGTCGCCTTCGTCGAGAGTGTGCGGGAGAGCACCGGCGAGGAGGGCCGCCACGTCCACTTCGGCCTCACCTCCTCGGACGTGGTCGACACCGCCACCGCGGTGGCGCTGCGCGACGCCTGCGAGCTGCTGATCGAGGGTGTGGGACGGCTCACTCAGAGTGTTCGTGTGAAGGCTCTCGAGCATCGGGGCACTTTCATGGCCGGACGCACCCACGGCGTGCACGCCGAGCCCACCACCTTCGGCCTCAAGCTGGCGTCGTGGGCGTTCGAGCTCGAGCGTGACCGCGGCCGCTTGAGGCGGGCTCGTGATGCCGTCGCCACCGGAAAGCTGTCGGGGGCCGTGGGGACCTACTCGCAGCTACCCGTGGAGGTCGAGGCCTACGTCTGCGACCGGCTGGGCCTGGCCGTCGAGGACGCCGCCTCCCAGGTGGTGGCGCGCGATCGGCATGCCGAGCTGTTGAGCGCCGTCGCCCTCACCGGCGCCTCGCTCGAGCGCTTTGCACAGGAGGTTCGCCACCTCCAGCGCACCGAGGTATCAGAGGTGCAGGAGCCCTTCGGGCTCGGGCAGAAGGGCTCCTCGGCCATGCCGCACAAGCGCAACCCGATCGTGTGCGAGCGCATCTGCGGGCTCGCCCGGCTGCTTCGGGCCCATGCCCAGACCGGACTCGAGAACGTCGCCCTGTGGCACGAGCGAGACATCTCCCATTCGAGCGTCGAGCGGATAACCCTGCCGGACTCGTGCGTCCTGCTCGACTACATGCTCGAGCGAATGAACTGGGTGGTGAACGGCATGCTCGTGCGGCCCCAGAGAATGCTCCAAAACCTCGACGCTTCCCTTGGCCTGGTGCACTCGCAGACCGTTCTGGGGGCGCTGCTCGAGAAGTCGCTGTCGCGCGAGCGCGCCTACGAGCTGGTGCAGCGAAACGCCGCCACGGCATGGGACGAGCAGCGCAGCTTCCTCGAGCTCCTGAAGTCAGATCCCGAGGTCACCCAATACCTTGATCCGGCGGAAATCGAGGCCTGCTTCGACCACGCGCGCTACGTTGAGAACGCAGACGTGATCTTCGAGCGCTTGGAGGCGCTCTGAGCTGAAAGGGGATCGAAGAATCGAGATGAGACACATCGGGTCGGGCAAGGTCAGAGATCTATTCGAGCTACCGGGCGATCGTCTGGTGCTGGCGGCCTCGGATCGCATCAGCGCCTACGACGTGGTGCTCCCCACGGAGATCCCCGACAAGGGGGTGGTCCTTACGGCGCTGTCCCACTACTTCCTGGAGGCGACCGCGCACATCTGTCCCAGCCACCTCGTTTCGGTGCGGTCAGAGGACCTGACTGATCCCCAGCTCGAGGGCCGGGCAATGGTGTGCCGCAAGGCCGAGCCCATCCCCATCGAGTTCGTCGTACGCGGCTATCTCTCGGGCTCGGGCTTCAAGGAGTACGTCGCCTCTAAGCGTATCTGCGGGCATCCTCTGCCCGGCGGGCTCGTCGAGTCGGACCGTCTGCCGGAGCCTCTTCTGACCCCGGCCACCAAGGCCACCGACGGTCACGACGAGAACATCACCGAGCCGGAGGCCGCGGCCATCGCGGGCCGAGACGTCTATGCCGAGGCCCGCGCCTACGCCCTCGGCGTCTATACCGAGGGCGCCCGCCTCGCCGCCGAGCACGGCGTCATTATCGCCGATACCAAGTTCGAGTTCGGTCTGATCGAGGGGCGAGTGACCCTGATCGACGAGGTCCTGACCCCCGACTCGAGCCGCTTCTGGCCCCAGGAGACGTACTTGCCCGGTGGCCCCCAGCCGAGCTTTGACAAGCAGTTCGTGCGTGATTGGCTCGATCAGGCGGGTTGGGACCATTCCCCTCCGGCCCCCGAGCTGCCTTCGGACGTGGTCTCGGACACCAGGAGCCGCTATGTGGAGGCCTACGAGCGGCTCACCGGCAGGACACTCGAGTCGTGGATGAAGGAGGTACGGGGCTGAGTCTTTCGGAGGCTCCCCGCAGCACGCGCGCGTCTGTACGACTGGCTCTGGTGCTGCGATCGGTTCTCGTCTCGCCTCGCCTCGGGTTCCAGAGCGCGCTGACTGCAGCCCGCCGCCGCGAGCGCGTGGGACAGACCCGCACCGAGGGCATGGCTCCGTTCGTACTGACGGCTCTCGGGGGAGCGGCGCTCATGCTCTTATGGCTCAAGCTGGCGGGAATGGTCGAGCTGCGCTCGGTGGGCCGCAGGGACTACTCGGACGGCTTCCTGGCGCTGGCGCTCGGTGCGGGGGCCGTGTTCGCCATCGTCGC
>JBPCPZ010000162.1:0-16229 GCA_050998655.1 Actinomycetota bacterium | reverse complement strand
CACTCCGGCTCGGCGACCGCATCATGATCATGCGCGACGGGGAGGTTGTGCAGCAGGGGAGCCCGGAGGATCTCGTCGGCTCGCCCGCGGACGATTACGTCCGCAATTTCGTCAGAGACATACCTCGAAGTCAAGTCCTTACCCTTCGCTGGATCATGCGGGATCCGAACGCCGACGATGACCTCTCAGGGCCGACGGCACCCGTGAATGAAGTCGTGCGAGATGTCGTGGCGCTGGTGGCGGATAACCCGAAGCCGGTGCGGTTCATGGACGGCGACCGCATGGTCGGCGTCGTCGACCGGGTAGCCGTGCTTCGGGCGGACGCGGGCTGATGTCGGTAGTAACCGCCGCGCGCCCGACTATCAGAGCGCGCATCCCGCATCTCGGGCGCTCGTCGCAGGTCGGCCTCGTCCTCGCTATCCTGCTCGTTCTCTTCATCCTGCTCGAGGATCAGTTCCCGTGGCCCGCCAGCCTCATCTATCCACTGAGCAAGCGCTTCGACACCCTATACGAGTGGATTGTCGACAACCAGGACTCGCACTGGGCGTTCCTCTACTTCTTCAACCACATCGCCAACTTCCTCGACCAATTGGTCGCCTATCTCAACAGCGTGCTGGTGTGGCTAACTTGGGTCGGCGTCACGGCCGTGGCCACGCTTGTCACGCTACGCTGGAGCGGCTGGCGCATAGCCCTGCTCGTGTTGTGCTCCTTCCTTTCCTTCGGCTTGCTGGGAGTGTGGGAGGAAAGCATGGAAACGCTCGCGCTCATGCTTGCCGCGGTGTTGGTGTCCCTCGCCATCGGCATTCCGGCCGGGGTGCTCGCCGGACGCAGTGACCGCTTCGACAAGGCGATTACTCCGGTCCTCGATGTGATGCAGATCGTGCCTGCTTTTGCCTATCTCATGCCGGTGGTGATCTTCTTTTCCGTGGGAAACCCGGCCGCCGTCATCGCGACCGTCGTCTATGCGGTTCCGCCGGCCGTCCGCATCACGGCCCTCGGCGTGCGAGGTGTCGCGAAAGAGTCCGTGGAGATGGCCGAGTCTTTGGGCGCCACCAGGCGGCAGGTGCTATTCGGGGTGCAGCTACCTCTGGCGCTGAGATCCATCATGCTCGGTGTGAATCAGACGATTATGATGGCGCTTTCCATCGTGATCATTGCCTCGCTCATCGGCGGAGGTGGGCTCGGCGACACAGTCATCTCGGCGCTCAGTTTTGTGGACGTGGGCTTGGCAATGGTGGCCAGCTCAGCTATTGTCATCATGGCGATCGCGCTCGACCGTTCGACCGAGGCCGCCGCCGTGCGCATGGACGCCGGCCGCCACCCCGATAGTGACCGGCGCACTCCGCGCTTCTCACCGAGAATGCTCAGCGCCGCGCTGGTCGCCGCAATTGCTGTGCTTGCCCTGGCGGCACGGGCTTTGGCCGTGGGTTCCTTCCCCGAAACCGTAGGTGCCGGGGACTTCATCGCGGGCGTCATCAACGACGCCATCACCTGGGTGCAGGACCCGACCAAGCCGGTATATCCGGTCACATCCTGGCTGGGGGATCATCTTTTGTTGTGGGGTCTCGAGCCGCTGCGAGTGTTCCTGACCGGCTCTCCTTGGTGGGCAGTGATCGGAGCAGCCGTTGCGATAGCTCTGATCGTCTCTGGAATTCGTCAGATGATCATCGCAGGGGTGCTCCTGACTGCGATTGGAGTCATGGGCGTGTGGGGGCCGGCGATGGACACGGCCTCTCAGGTACTGGTGTCGACCGTGCTTACTCTCTTCTTCGGGGTGGCGCTGGGAATCGTGGCGGCCGAGACACCCCGTTTGGAGCGCGCCATCAGGCCTATACAGGACGCTCTCCAAACGCTCCCGCAGATCGTCTACCTGATACCAATCGTGGCCCTGTTCAGTATCGGGCGCGTCCCGGGAGTGATCGCGTCCGTCCTCTATGCGACGCCGGTTGTCGTCCGCCTGGTCGTGGTCGGAATCAAGGAGGTATCTCCGGCCGCAGTCGAGGCAGCCAGGGCGTTCGGCGCCAGTCGCGCGGAGGTGCTGATGAAGGTCAAGATTCCCCTTGCTCGTCCGGCCATCATGTTGGGCATCAACCAGGGCATAATCATGGTGCTGGCAGTGGTGATCGTTGCCGCCCTCGTGGGCGGCGGTGGACTCGGCTACGGCGTCGTGGTCGGCTTGCAGCGAGCCGAGTTCGGAGACGGAGCGGTGGCAAGCCTCGCTATCCTTGCGTTGGGGATCGTTCTGGATAGGGTGACGAGGGGCAACGTGCCGAGACGCAGCATTTGAGCCGGAAGAAGACGTAGAGTTCGGTGATATACGCCGGACATTCGGAAGCGATGGAGGTGCAGTGGTGAGAAACAGGTTGTGGACGTTCGGAGCCGTGCTGGCGCTGGTGGCGGCAGGTTGCGGCGCCCAACAAAGCCCGGGCTCCGATGGCGGCACCGCGGCAGGAGGTGGCGGAGGCGGGGACTGCGGAGAGGTGGTCATCAACGAGCAGTCGTGGGTCGGTTCAACTGCCAATGTCTATGTGGCCAAGAACCTGCTCGAAAACGAGCTTGGTTGCACAGTGTCGATTACCAAGATCGCCGAGAATCCGGTATTCGAGGCGATGTCAGACGGGAAGGTCGATGTGATCCTCGAGGACTGGCAGCACACCCCCCTCTATAAGAAGTACGTTGATGAGCTCGGCAAGGTGAAGCACGCAGGCTCGCTGGGCGTCACCGGCCACATCGGCTGGTACGTGCCTCAGTACCTCGTCGAGGAAGATCCCGCCCTTGCCACGTGGCAAGGTGTTGCTGAGAACTGGGAGATGTTCCAGACGCCCGAATCCGGAGACAAGGGGCAGTTTCTCTCGGGCGACGCTTCGTATGTGACGAACGACGAGTCTCTGATAAGCACACTCGATCTCAATTTCAAGGTCATCTACGCGGGCGGTGAGGCCTCCGAGATCGCTGCGATCAAGCAGGCCTATGCGCAGGAGGAGCCGCTTCTCTTCTACTGGTACGAGCCGCAGTGGCTGAATGCGGTTCTGGACTTCAGCCGAGTGACGCTCCCCAAGCGCACCCCGGGCTGTGACTCCGATCCGGACAAGGTGTCCTGCGCCTATCCCGATTACGATCTGCGTAAGTTGTTCTCTACCGAGTTCGCCGAGTCGGGCTCGCCTGCCGTTGAGTTCGTCGAGAACTTCAAGTGGTCGAACGCCGATCAAGAGCTGGTGGGGAAGCTCATCGCCGAAGAGAAGATGGCTCCCGAAGATGCGGCCGCGCAGTGGCTCTCCGACAACAAGGACAAGGCCGATGCATGGCTGGAGGGAATCTCGAGTTAGAGGTCCGGTGCCGGGCCCTCGGCAGTTATGACCTCTGCTGAGGGCCGCAACACCATTCAGCGGTGGCTCGACCATGCGCGCTACGAGGTGATTCCGCTAGAGGGGGCCGAGGAGCGAGTGCTCCAGTCGGTCGGCACTGATATCAAGATCACAGTGACTGCCTCGCCTCGCAGGGGACTCGGTCCGACGCTTGATCTAGCGGAGAGGCTCGTCGGGCAGGGTTACGTCGCTGTTCCTCATGTTTCGGCGCGACTTGTTGCCGACGGTTCACACCTCGATCGGGTGGTCGAGAGGCTGCGCGCTGCAAAAATCCGTGAGGTCTTCGTGGTGGGAGGGGATTCGGCGCAGCCGGCGGGACAATTTGAAGGGTCCTTCGAGCTTCTGCAAGCCATGCATGAACGCGGACACTCGTTCGACGACCTCGGAATCGCGGGTTACCCAGAGAGCCATCCGCTAATCGACGACGATGTCACCATCCAATCGATGTGGGACAAGCGGCGCTTCGCCACATACATTGTGAGCAACATCTGCTTTGACGCCAAGGTGATCGTCCGATGGGTCAAGCGCGTGCGGCGGCGTGGCGTCGAGCTGCCCATTTACCTCGGATTACCGAGCATCACCGATGCCGCGAAGCTGCTCCGGGTGTCACAGAAGATCGGAGTAGGGGACTCGGCTCGGTTTCTCACCAAGAGCAGGGGCGGCTTGTTGCGCCTGGTTGTTCCCGGCGGATACGACCCAACTCGTCTGCTGGAGAAGCTGGCGCCCAAACTTGGAGATCCGGCACTTGATGTGACTGGAGTCCACGTCTACACGTTCAATGAGTTCGAACAGACCGAGGCTTGGCGCAGGCAGATCAGCAGAGAGGCGCGCTCACGAGGTTGAGGCGACTGCCTGGCCGCCGTGATCCGCTCTCAGGAGTCTGTCTCGCAAGTGCACAACCTCGCCTATCACTATCGTGACCGGAGACGCGACTGCTGACTCTGCGGCCGCTTCCGGCAGATGCTTGAGCGAGGTCACGATCACCCGTTGTTCGGGCAAAGTGCCGTTCTCGATGATGGCCGCAGGCGTCTCCGGGTCTCGCCCCCCAGCAATTAGCTCGGTCGCGGTAGTGGACAGAGTAGTGAGGCCCATCAGCACGACGATCGTGTCGACTGCAGTGGCGAGCTCCCTGAGTTTGACTCGCTGCTCGTCGCTGCGGTGACCCGTGACGATCGCCACCGAGGACGAGAAACGGCGATCGGTCGCGGGTATCCCGGCTGTTGCAAGCGTGGCCAGCGCCGAGGTGGGGGCCGGGACTATCTCGAAGGGGATGCCGGCCGCAGCAAGCGCTTCGGCTTCTTCTGCCCCGCGGCCGAACACCAGAGGGTCTCCTCCTTTGAGGCGTACGACGTTCTTGTTCCTGCGGGCAAGCCTGACCAGCAGTGAGTTGACCTCTTGCTGGCTCATGTGGTGGTTGCCGGCTTGTTTTCCCACGTAAATGGCGGGGCGTCCCGAGATCAGCGCGGGATGGACGAGGCGATCGTGGATCACAACGTCGGCGTCATCAAGTGCGCGGCGCCCTCGTACCGTCAGCAGCTCTGGATCTCCCGGGCCCGCACCTACGAGCCACACTTTTCCGAGACCGCCTCGCGGGGGAGCATGAATCTCCCGCGTAGCCGGGCTCCCTTTCAAGAGGATCTGCAAGACCCTGTTCTTTGCTTCCTCGATCTGGTCCCCTGCAACGAGGCCCACAATGTCTTGATCGAGGGCGATGCTCCATCGTTCGGACCACTCATCGAAGCCGCACTCACGCGCTCCCAGGGCCAGCGCTTCGCTGCGCGCCTCGGACAGCACATCAACCAGCACACCCCATTCGGGCCCGAAGCTTGCACCGAGTTCCTGGCGGAGGCGTTTTGCCAAAGCCGGTGCTTTGCCCGTCGTGGATATCGTCATGAGGAAGTCACCCCTGCGTACTGTTGCGGGAGCCGCGAAGTGGCAGTGATCGATGTCGTCGACGGAGCAGAGCAGCACCTTCAGCTCCTCCGCCTCAGCGAGGACAAGCGCGTTGGTGGCGGTATCGTCCGTGGCGGCGATGGCGAGAAAGGCTCCATCGAGGTCTCCTGTCGAGTACCACTTTCTGTTCACCTCGACTTGGTTGTTAGCCGTTAGCTCCTCTAGCCCAGCCGTAAGCTCGGGAGCGATGACTCGCACGTTGGCTCCCGCCTCCAGGAGCCCCTTGATCTTCTCCTCGGCTACCTTTCCTCCGCCCACGACTACACACCGCCGCCCCTGAAGATCGAGGTTTACCGGATAGCTGAACCCCATTAGCCCGCGTCCTGAGCCGAGTACGGCGTCATTGACAGACCGATGAACTTGACCGAGTACACGCGCGCACAGGAGTGGCACAGGAACTGCGACGCCTGGTCGCCGTCGGGCGTGAAGTCATGTTCTCCGCAGTAGGGGCAGTAGAAAGGTTGAGCGTGCGTCAAAGTTGTCTCCTTGCTACGAGGCGATTGCTTCGGCGCACGTTTCCGAACAGTAGACCGTTCCATCCTCTGTGATGACGATCGTTTGTTCGGGAGGGAGCTCGTTGGAGCAGCCTCGGTTGGCGCAATGCAAGCTGACGTTGTCATCGCAAACGACGTTGTAGTGAATTCTCTCTGTGCTCATCGAAGTAACCCCTCCGAAGCTCGTCGGGACCAGTCGGCAAAGCTCTCTTGTTCGGCGCGGTTTGCGAGGTAGCGGCGCAACAATGACTCCACGTAGCCCGCCAGCTCATGGGCCGGAACCTTGAGCCCCCTTACCTTGCGGCCGAGCTGAGGAGGATTGCCCAGGCGGCCGCCGAGGTGTACCTGGTAGCCATCCATCCGGGTGCCGTCGCGTCTGGTGATCACCGAGCCCATCAGACCGATATCGGCGATCTGGAAGCGCGCGCACGAATTGGGACAGCCGTTGACGTTGATGCGTATGGGCTCATCGAACTCAGGCAGCCTCTCCTCGAGCTCTCGGTAGAGCCAGTCGGCGCGCTGCTTCGTCTCGACCAGCGCGAGCTTGCAGAACTCGATCCCGGTGCATGCCATGGTGCCCTGCCTGAAGACACTGGGGAGCGCCCGCAGGTCTCGGTCCTCCAAGACTTCCACCAGCGCGTGGGCTCTGTCCGGCTCGACATTGGTCAGGACAAGTTTTTGCTGGCTGGTTGTACGGATGGAACCCGAGCCGTAGGCGTCCGCAAGGTCGGCGACCAGGCGCAGTTGATTGCCGTAGATGCGACCGGCCCTGGGCACGAAGCCCACGTAGCAGCGGCCATCCTTCTGCTCGTGCACGCCGATGTGGTCGCGCTGCTGATTCACGGAGGGAACGGGCGGGGCTCCGTCGTGGAGCGCAAAGCGCAGGTACTCCTTCTCCAGAACCTCCCTGAACTTCTCGGCCCCCCAGTCGCTGACCAAGAACTTGAGCCGTGAATGGTTGCGACCTCTTCTGTAGCCGTAGTCCCGAAAGACGCCTATGACCCCGGCCCATACTTCGGGGACGAGCTCCGGCTCGACGAAAGCCCCCAGGCGTTGCGCGAAGTGGGGGTTCGGGCCCAGTCCTCCACCGACCCATAGATCGAACCCGGCGTGATCGCCCGAGTGCGTGCCGACGAAGGCGACGTCGTTTATCTCGTGCTGTGCGCAGTGGTGAGCGCAACCGGAGATCGAAGACTTGAACTTGCGTGGCAGGTTGGAGAACTCGGGATCACCCACGAACCGGGCGTGCGTCAGACCAAGGTAGGGCGTGGCATCGATGATCTCGTCTTTGTCCACGCCGGCGAGGGGACAGCCGATCATGTTGCGCGGTGTGTCCCCGCAGGCCTCGCAAGTGGTCAGACCCACCTCCTCGAGACGCGCCCAGATGCGAGGGACATCCTCGATCCGGATCCAGTGGAGCTGGATGTTCTGGCGGTCGGTAACGTCGGCGACATCGCGGCCGAAGCGTTCGGACGCCCACGCCACAGCCCGGAGCTGATCGCCTGTCAGCCGCCCACCGGGAATACGAACGCGCAGCATGAAGAACTCGTCCTCGCGCTCGTGCGGAGTCACTACGGCCGTCTTGCCCCCCGGCACCCCCTGTTTTCTCTGCGTGTACAGACCCCACCAGCGAAAGCGGCTGCGCAGGTCGTCCGGCGCAATGGAGGAGAATCCCCTCTTCGAGTAGGTATCCTCAATGCGGGCCCTGACCGCGAGCCCGTCGTCATCCCGTTTGATCTGCTCGGCTCGATTGAGGGGCTCCCGGTGCCCGTGAGCCCATTGACCCTCGCCACGCCGGGTGCGAGCGGGAGCGAGGGACTTGGTTGTGACCGACACCAACCCTCCTTTGCACTCTTAGCAACGGACAAATACAAAGATTGCTTTCTACTTGGTAAAGATGTGGAAGTCAAATCGGGCCGAAGGCTCGGCCCGTACTCGACGGCAGCGCGCTCCTGAGCACGGAATCCGGGCCCAACACGCGTGGGAGCGGGATCGCCTGCCCGGCCCTCAGGCGGCCGCAACGGCCGCGAAACGCCGGTGGTCCCCTCCCTGCTCGGAGTAGTCGATCCTTCGCTGGTCCCATTCACAGCCATCGACGATTGCGATCCCCTCAGGGTTCGCAAAGACCCGCCCTGCCTGTGCACCGTCACCCCTCACACGGGGTGGCCGGGGCGACAAGGTTGGAGCCGAAGCACCCGAAACGGCCGTCCCACTACCCCTTCGTCCACGCGGTTGCCGCGATGAGTTTGGGCTCCCCTTTCGGTCCTTTTTCAGGGAAAAGCGAAAAGGAGGTCCGTGATTGACGCTGCCGGCAAGCCACCGGGAAAACGTGCGCGTGGAGTGGAGGGGTTCATAGCGCCGGGTGCGATCGTCTTGGTCGTCGTCGGCCCGCTCACTTCTTCAAGCGTCCCGGGACTGTGCGCCGGCCTTCATCTGCTCGAAGGCAGGCCCGGAGATCCTGTTGTCTGCGACCTGGGCACACTCGGGGGTTCGGACGCCGGTACGGTGGATGCCCTGGCCCGTCTGCAGCTCACCGCTCGACGGCTCGGCCGTCAGATTCGGCTACGACACGCCTCGAGCGAGCTCCAGGAACTCCTGGGTCTGATGGGCCTACGCGAAGTGCTGCCGCCCTGCGAAACCTAACGCTCGAGCCGGGGCGGCAGCCCGAAAAGCGGGAAGAGGGTGGCGGTGTCGAGAAAGAAGACGATTCCGCTGATCCGATCGCCCGATATCTCGAGTACCTGCAGCGACCAGGGCTCGTAACCACCTTCCGCGGGCTTGTACTGCCCGAATGCGGGCGCACCGTTGGCCACCGTCGGTACCAGTCGAGACCCGTCACAGCCGATGCCGGGCCCCAGACACCAGCGCCGGATGTCGAGATGACCGCGCAGCCACAGCTCGTAAGGCGGCATCGACCAGGTGGCGTCCTCGTAGAGCAGTGAGGTGAGCGACTCCATGTCGTAGCGCTCGAAGGCGTCCACGTAGCGAGCTAGGAGCGCCTGCTGCGCCTCGTCCACCGGCTGGGAGGGTTGCCCGGCACCGGCCCCACCGGCGGCAAGCGCCGCGCGCGCGCGCTGGAGAGAGCTGTTCACCGAAGCCGCGCTGGTTTCGATCAGCTCGGCGACCTCGGCCGCCTTCCAGCGAAGGACCTCCCTGAGGATCAGAACCGCCCGTTGCCGGGCCGGCAGGTGCTGGAGGGCGGCGACGAAAGCAAGCCGGACGCTTCCCCGCTGCTCGGCCACCTTGGCCGGGTCGCCGTCCGAGGCAACGACACTGCCGTCCGGGATCGGCTGGATCCAGGCACTTTCCGGCAGGGGAGCGCCGAGAGAGGAGTCGGCGGTGCCGGCGGGGCCCAGGTCCATGGGGCGAGCGCGACGATCTCTGCCGCTCAACATGTCCAGACAGACATTCGTCGCTATGCGATACAGCCACGAGCGCAGCGCCGAGCGGCCTTCGAAGCGATCGAAGCTGCGCCATGCCCGGAGCATCGTCTCTTGCACGGCGTCCTGCGCCTCGAACGCCGAGCCCAGCATCCTGTAGCAGTGGGCGGTCAGCTCGGTCCGATGCTGTTCGAGCCCCGCCTCGAGGTCTTCGGTGTCGGGTTTCGCCGTGCCCTGGGCTAAGTTGTCTGTTGCCGCCAGCTCAGTCAATCCGGGCCCCTTTCTCTCAATCTGTTCATCGACACAATAAGACAGCGGCCCTCACCGGAAAACCTCAGGCAGGGTTGACCCCCTTGAACCGTCCGCCGGCCCCAGGAACAACGCCGGTAACCGATGAGTTCTGGTATTCGTCGCCGTCTTTATTACGAGACCTGCGAGAAGGAGCGTTGAAATGTCGCTAGAGAACGAGGCTTTGGCCGCACCTCGGGCCGGACGGAGGGAATGGATTGGGCTTGCTGTGCTCGCCCTGGCTTGTGTCCTTTACTCGATGGACCTGACGGTGCTGCACCTAGCGGTGCCGCGGCTCAGTGCGGACCTCCAGCCGAGCAGCGCACAGCTGCTGTGGATCGTCGACATCTACGGGTTCATGGTCGCAGGATCGCTCATCATGATGGGCACGCTCGGCGACAGGATCGGTCGCCGCCGGCTGCTGCTGATCGGCGCGAGCGCGTTCGGCGTCGCCTCGGTGCTCGCCGCGTTCTCAACCAGCGCGGAGATGCTGATCGCGACGCGCGCTTTGCTCGGTCTGGCGGGTGCAACGTTGGCGCCGTCCACACTGTCACTGATCCGCAACATGTTTCTCGACCCACACCAGCGCACGGTCGCCGTCGGTGTGTGGATCACGAGTTTCTCGGTCGGCGGGGCAATCGGCCCACTGCTCGGCGGAGCGATGCTCGAGTTCTTCTGGTGGGGCTCCGTCTTCCTGCTGGCGGTGCCGGTTATGGGGGTGCTGCTGCTGCTGGGGCCGGTGCTGCTGCCGGAGTTTCGGGACCCGACCGCGGGGCGGCCGGATCCAGCCAGCGTGGCGCTGTCCCTGGTCGCAGTCCTGTCTGTAATCTTCGGGCTCAAACAGATCGCTCAGGACGGTCTAGGGATGTTGCCGGCACTCTCGATTGCATGCGGAATCGGCGTCGGGGTGACCTTCGTGCGACGACAGCGGAGACTAGCCGATCCGCTGATCGACCTGCGGCTGTTTCGGAGACCTGCGTTCAGCGCCTCTTTGGTGACGTTCACGCTCGCCATCTTCGCGATGTTCGGCACCTTTCTCTATGCCGCGCAGTACCTGCAATTGGTTATCGGCTTGTCGCCTCTCAATGCGGGCGTGTGGATGCTGCCGCAGTCCGGTGCATTCATCGTTAGTTCCATGCTGGCCCCGGTTATCGTGCGGCGGTTTCGTCCCGCATCGGTGATGGGCGCCGGATTGGCGCTCACAGGCATGGGCCTGGGGATCCTCGCTCAGGTCGAGGGGACCTCCGGCCTTGCGCTTCTCGTCTCCGGATCCGTCGTCATGTCCCTGGGGCTCGGTCCGGTGTTCACGTTGGGAACCGACCTCATCATCAGCGCCGCTCCGCCCGAGCGAGCCGGCGCCGCCTCCGGGATCTCCGAGACCAGCGCGGAGTTTGGAGGCGCGCTCGGCATCGCGGTTCTCGGCAGCATCGGCACCGCCGTGTACCGCAGTGAGCTGGCAGACGCGTTGCCGAAGGGGCTCCCCCCAGAGGCTGCGGAAGCCGCACGGGACACCCTCGGAGGAGCTCTGGGGGTGGCGGCGCAACTTCCCGAGCCGGTCGGCGGTGCACTTCTCGATGCAGCTCACGCCGCGTTCACCCACGGGTTGCGGCTTACCGCCATGATCGGATGTGTCCTCATGATTGCCGTCGCCGTCTTCGCGGCGAGCATGCTGCGCCGCCTGCAGGCCGCGGGGCCCGATAGCAAGCAACAACCAGACCTCGACGCAGCAGCAGTGGAAGAGGTTCTCCACCCCGCTCCAGCAGAAGCGTGAACTAGATGTCGTCTGCGCCGCCGGTAGAGAGGAGAGCTTCATGGGAATAATGGCTGCGGACAATTCTAGTATCCGTGGATGGTTCATCACCGGGCCGAACCCCACTCAACCGCGTTGAGGTGACAGTACCGATCGCGGTCAACAGATCGAGCGCCTGGGGATCAGTCACCCATCCCGGCCAAATCGCTCGTCTATCGCCGCCAGGATTCCGATTGGTACCGCGAAGGATTCGGCGGAATGCTCGAAGGGCATCGATGCCCCCGTAGAATCTCCCCAGATGATGGAAACCGGGAAGAAAGGGCTCGGCTCGGAGCCGAAAAGGGTGACGAGCATGAAGTCGAGGGCGGTGTCCAGCTCCGGGAGTCCCGTGCGGCGGGTGGCGGTGCTCGCCTACCATTCCTCCCCGCTCACCGAACCTGGTTCAGGCGACGCCGGTGGGATGACGGTCTATGTGCGCGGAGTTGCGGCGGCGCATGCTGCGGCCGGGATGCACACCGATATCTTCACCCGGGCGACGTCTGAAGGGGGCCGGATCGCCCGCCTGTCCGAAGGCGTCCGCGTGATCTCGATAGATGCGGGCCCGGCCAGCGTCATCCCCAAGCAC
Organism: Actinomycetota bacterium; assembly: GCA_050998655.1. Classification (GTDB taxonomy): domain Bacteria; phylum Actinomycetota; class CADDZG01; order CADDZG01; family WHSQ01; genus JACDAL01. Next base: position 4,374 of record JBPCPZ010000162.1, on the reverse strand, counting down.
TCCATGGCCCAGTACATTGATGAGTTTGCCGCCGGCGTCCAGGCGTTTGCGGCGATGCAGAGGATCCCCTACGACATCGTCCACTCTCACTACTGGCAATCCGGGCTGGCGGCGATCCCGCTGGCCGAGAGATGGGGCGCGCCGCTGGTGCATTCTCAGCACACTTTGGCGCGCGTCAAGAACCTCTATCTGGCGCCGGACGACACCGCCGAGCCGCAGGCGAGGATCGAGGGTGAGGAACGCGTCATCAACCGGGCGGACGTGCTCATTCCCTCCACGGACGACGAGTGGGAACAGCTCTCGTGCCTCTATGGGGCGTTGCACGACCACATGAAGATCATTCACCCCGGCATCGACCATGCGGTCTTCAAGCCGAATGCCGGCGTCAACGAGCGAGCAGAGGCCCGCGCGCGGCTCGGTCTGGCCCCCGAGCATGCCGTCATCCTGTGCGTGGGTAGGATCCAGCCACTCAAGGGCCTGAGCCTTGCGGTTCGAGCCGCCGCCGAGCTGGCTCCGCAGTTGGAGCGAGAGCTTGCCGTGGTCATCGTGGGCGGCCCGAGCACGCCCGCGGGCGAGACCGAGCTCGCTCGGCTGCGAAGGTTGGCGGACGACCTGTCGCTGGGCGCCAGGGTGCAGTTTCTCGGCCCCCGACCCCACGGCGATCTGCCGGAGCTCTACCGGGCTGCCGACGTCCTCGCGGTCTGCTCGCGCACCGAATCGTTCGGGCTCGCCGCCCTCGAAGCGCATGCCTGTGGCGTCCCGGTGGTCGCCACCGCGGTCGGCGGGCTGAAATACGTCGTGCACAACGGAATGTCGGGATGGCTGTTGGACGCGGCCGACCCTTCCCAGATGGCCGAGCGGTTGCTCCCGCTCCTCGCCGATGAGCGCCTGCATCGCTCGTTCTCAGAGGCCGCGGTTGCTTCCGCCCGCCGCTTCAGCTGGGACAGGACCGCGGCGGAGCTGCTGGAGCTCTACTCCTGCTTGGTTGCAGCATCGGCCCCCGAGGCGTGCACCTGCTGAACCGCCGGGGCAGCCCTCGGAGGCGGGAAAATGTCTCGGGCAACTTTGTAGCTGTACCCACACCTGATGTAGGCACAGAGCCAAAGTTCGGTGCCTGTGCGGCCCGGGCCTCGGATCTACCTCCGGAGTTGTGCCGTTGACTGAGAAGCGAATGCGAGTGGGAATTCATGTCGGACACTGGGAACGCGAGCCCGCCGACCTAACTGTGGTCGCACTCGAGGCCGAGCGAGCCGGACTCGATTCCGTGTGGACATCGGAGGCGTGGGGCTCGGACGGGCTGGTCTTGCTCACATGGATCGCGGCTCACACCCGACACATCGCGGTGGGAACCGGAATTCTGCAGATTCCGGCGCGGACCCCCGCGAATGTTGCGATGGCGGCCATCACCCTCGACCACCTAACTGGGGGCCGGTTGCGCCTCGGCCTGGGCACGAGCGGCCCCCAGGTTGCGGAAGGCTGGTACGGAGCGCCGTTCGAACGGCCGCTCGAGCGAAGCGATGAGTACATTCGCATTATCAGAGCCATCCTCCGGCGCAAGGATCCTGTGCGCTTCGAGGGAGTGCACTACCGGCTTCCCGCTGCCGGTGGGACGGGGCTCGGAAAATCTCTCAAGGCCGAGGTAGTCCCGCTGCGGGCGGACCTGCCCATCTACCTCGCCGCCATGGGACCCCGCAACACTTCGCTCGCTGCACGCGTTGCAGATGGATGGCTGCCGCTTTTCTACTCCCCCGAGCATAGGGACATCTTCGAGGACGCGCTGACGGGGGGATTCGCTTCGGGCGGTCGATCTCGAGAACACTTCGACATCTCTCCGGTGGTCCCGGTTGCGATCGGCGACGACCTCGACGAGTGCCGGAACGCGCTCCGTTCGACAATCGCCCGCTACATCGGGGGCATGGGAACGCGGGGAGCAAATTTCTACAACGCGCTGGTTCAAAGGTATGGCTACGAGGAGGCGGCCGAGAAGGTGCAAGCCCTGTTTCTCGACGGACAGAAGGCCGAGGCAGTGGCGTCGGTCCCCGATGCGCTCGTGGACGAGCTCTCGCTGGCCGGGCCCGTGGAGCGGGTGCGTGAGCGACTCGAGGTCTGGGCGGGGGCCGGCGTCACGACGTTGTTGGGCCGTGTGCGAGACGTTGAGTCGGTGAGATTACTGGCCCAAGCGGCCTCCCGCTACCTCGCCTGAAGGCGCAATGGAACTCCGGGGTACGCAGTCAAGAGTTCAATCATGCCGGGAGGAGAGCTGCAAGACGGCGATGATCGTCATGGCGTCGGTTATCTCGCCCGAGTGCACCATCTCGACAACGCGCCGCCAGGGAGTGGATCGCACTTCTATGAACTCTGTAGCGTCACCGCCCCTCCAGTCCTCGACCGTACTCAGGTCGCGCGCGGCGTAGAGATGGGCGGTTTCGTCCACGACGCTCTTGCTCGTGTGAAGAGAAGAGATGTACGAAAGTTGGCCGGCTCGGTATCCGGTCTCCTCGAGTAGCTCGCGCTGAACAGCATCCTCGAACGGTTCGCCGGGATGAACGCCTCCCGTGGGCATCTCCCAGCGAACCATGCCTGCGACATAGCGGTACTGGCGTATCAGCAGCACAGTGTCGTCGTCGACGAATGGAAGCACGCCGACACAGTGGCCCAGAGTCACCACGCCATAGGCGGTCGTCTCTCCGTTCGGCATCTCGACGATGTCCTCCCGTATTGAGAGCCACGGGTTCGTGTGGACGACACGCGATGAACGCGCCCGCCAGGGGGTAGTTGCCTGACTGTTCCGTCCCGTTTCTTGTTCGCTCAAACTCGTTCCTTTCTGTTTCCGGGGAGGGCGCCAGCCTACGGCCGATCCGAGACCCTTTCGAGGTCGTCTGCGGATACCTCCAAGTTGAAGATCAGGCTCAACGCCACGGCCCAGCCGCGCATGAACAGACGCCACCCGTCGTGGATTTCGAGAGAGCGCTCGGCGGCCCGGCCCCCGGCTTGTTTCACCATGGTCAAGTCTCCACGGTAGTTGAGCTCCCACAGCAGCGAACCTTCGGGCCACATGACCGCGTCGCTCACCGGACTCCCCGGCACGTCCTTGCCCAGCCCCGTTGCGTTAACGATCATCGAGCTTGGGGCCAGTGACCCGACAAGCTCGTCGGCGTTGCCTCCCGGCTGGATCTCTGCGCTGGTGATCGAGCCGGCCGCAGACACGCGAGCGAAGACCTGTGCCGCGTGCGCGATGCGCTCGGGCCTGGTGTCGGCGACCGTTACCTGTCCCTCCGAAAGGTCTGGGAGAGCGAGCGCAACCGCCAGCCCCGCACCCCCGGCTCCCAGGACGAGCGCGTCGGCCACTTTGACGCTCCCGGCCTTCAGCATCTCCTGCAGCGCTCGCCTGGAGCTGAGGAGATCGATGGTGTGCGCCTCGAGCCCGTTCGTCCCCCCTGGCGATGGACGCGGCTTCACCCATGATCTCGACCAGGGGATCCGCCGGCGTCAAGAGATCAGGGCAGGATCGGTAGAGGTCGAGCTTGTGGCTTGTGATGACCGCTCCTGCGATCCCGGGCTCGTTCATCAGGCGGCCTACGAACCTCCGGTACTCGTGAGGTGGCGAGCCCAGAGGGAGGTCCACCCCTTCGAGCCGAGCGTCGATACCGATAGCCTTTGTCCACCGGGGCCAGAGCTTCGCCGTCCCGGACTCCGCAGTGCTCACACCCAGGAACAACACCGTGTTGGCGTGCGGAGTCACCTCGGCGGCCTCGGCATCGCAGCGGCGTCTATTCGCTTCTCGGCGTCGAGGGGCCGAGCGAGGAGGTCAGGGTGGGTTCACACTCCATCATGATGCTGGTAACGGGACTCATAGGTGACTTCTAACGATTACTTGAGACCACCGCTGCATAGCAGCCACTGACCACCACTCGGCGTCAAGCCCCGCCTACTTTGTCCCGATCCCGATGTTGACTGGACTCGTGAGAACCGCGGATCCATTGCCACCCGAACGCTCACGGAGCATCCCGTCGAGCACCTGTCGCATCGTTGCTTGCTGCTTTTCGGACAGATCGGCCGTCAGCATTCCGGCGATGGGGTTGCTGTGTAGCACCCAGTCCCACATCTCCTGTCCGGTTTTGAACTCAACCCTCTCGGCAGATGTCTCAACCCTGACGTCCTTCAACCCGGCATCAACGAGTCGTTGGCGTAGCACTGCGGGATCAGACACCTGAAATTCGAGTGGCGGAGGGTCGTCCGGCAGGCCGGCGAAGTCGGGGACGACGCTCTTGAGCGCGCTGATAAAGAAGTGGAGAAATTCGATTCCGAGCGGTGACCCGTAGGCGATCAGCAACACACGGCCGCCGGGTTTGGTAACGCGCAGCATCTCACGTA
>JBPCPZ010000179.1:0-5326 GCA_050998655.1 Actinomycetota bacterium | reverse complement strand
CCCCAACCGCCCGATGTGTTCGGCTTCGACACCGGCCCCGGTTTCGCCGGCGTCCTGGCGAAGGCGGACCTGCTCTACCCCCTGGAAGACGCCTACAAGGAGAACGGCTGGCCGGTCTACGATTGGGCCAAGGCGCGTGTGACATACGACGGCGTCCTTTCCGGGGTGCCCGGCTCGGTCGAGGAGATCGGCGTCTTCTACAACCAGGACCTCTTCAGCGAGCTTGGCTTCGAGGAGCCGCAGACGATCGAGGAGCTCGACCGGATCGCCCAGGCGGTCAAGACCGAGGGACTCATTCCCTTTGCCTTCGGCGATCAGGAGCAGTGGCCTGCGGGTCACCTCTTCAGCATCGCCGCCAGCAACGCGCTCGGCCCCGAAGGGCTAGACCGGGCCCTCTACGGAAACGCCAAATGGAACAGCCCCGAAGTCGTCGAGGGCATCGACCTGATGTTCTCAGAGTTCGTCGAAAAGGGCTATTACCCCGAGGACGTCAACGCCATCACCTACGAGGACGCTAACAACCTGTTCTATGCGGGTAAGGCCGCCATGGCCCCGACCGGCACGTGGCTCGTTCCCGAGATCGATTCCACGGTGCAGGACTTCAAGGTCGGCTTCTTCCCCTTCCCCGCCATCGACGACACCGGAATCGCCCCGCCTTCCGGGGTTGGCGGGGGCTTGTTCGTGGCCGCAGACACAGAGGAGCCCGAGGCGGCGATCAAGCTGATCGACTATCTGCAGTTCAACGAGCAGCGAGTAAAGGCTGACCTCGAGCGAGCCAACACAATCCAGGCTTTCAAGGTCGACACCTCCGAGCTTGATCTCACGCCGTTGTTCCGCAGCGTGCTGGACGATCTCGCGGAGGCCGAAAACCCAGACTCCTTCGGTTACAACATCGACGTGCTGGCGCCGGCGGGATTCAACGACGTGATGTTCAAGGGTTTCCAGAGCGTGCTCGCAGGAGAGCGGACCGCGCAGGAGCAGGCCGACGCCCTTCAAGACGCCTACGCCGAGGCCAAGGCGAACGGCGAGACATTAGAGAAGCCGTAAGAGCCATTAAGTGGCCAAGACAGATGTAGCGACTCGCCGTCGGCCTGCGAGCCGGGGGCGACGGCGCGCTTTCGCCCGGCGCGCGGGAGCTTCAACCGCGCGCGGCTCGGAGCTGTGGACCGCGGCATTGTTCATCGCGCCCGCCCTGGCCCTCTACGTCCTGCTGATGCTTATCCCCTTCTTGAACTCCGTCTATTTCAGTCTCACCGACTGGAACGGAGCGACGCTGACCAAGAACTTCGTGGGGCTCGCCAACTACGCCGAGATGCTGCAAGACCCGGCGCTCTATGAGGCGTTCCGCAACAACCTCGTGTGGATAGTGATCGGCACCGCCGTTCCCGTGACCATCGGCTTGTTGCTGGCCATGATCATGTGGAGCACGCCACGCTTCGCTCTGATGTTTCGCACGCTGTTCTTCTTGCCCTACCTCCTGCCCATCGTGGTCGTGGGACTGGTGTGGAACTGGATCTACCACCCGCTGTACGGGGTGCTCAACAGCTTCTTGGAGCTCATGGGCTTGGACAGCCTCACGAGAGGATGGCTAGCGGACGGCGACACCGCACTGTACGCCGTCCTGGGGGCAGCGATCTGGAGTGCTTTCGGATTCGTCACCGTCCTGCTGTTCGCCGGCCTTCAGGGTGTCAACACGGATGTGGTCGATGCTGCCGCAATCGACGGAGCCAACTGGCTGCAGCGAGCCCGGTACGTGGTGATCCCCGCAATAGCGCCCGTGTTGACGCTGGTGACCTCGATCACGCTCATCGGCGGGTTCGCGGTCATCGACTTCATCATCGTAATGACCAACGGGGGGCCGGGCAACCGCACGTCAGTGCTCGGCTTTTACGCTTACAACCAGGCCTTCCAGCGCAACAGCGTAGGATACGGAACCGCGGTCTCGATCCTGATAACTGTCTTGAGCCTGATCGCCGCAGTCGCCTTCATCAAGCTTCGTGAGGGAGGGCGCGAGCGTGGCTAGCGTACGAACTCCGGCCGAACACACGCGCATGTTCTCCCCTCTGCATCGAAGGCTGGCGGCCACCGGCGGCCGTTACGCGCTCCTGGTTTTGTTCGGCGCGATCACATTGTATCCATTCATTCTCGTTGTCTCGACTGGGCTCAGGGACCCGGTCTCGATCAACGTCAATCCGTTCGCGCTGTTCGAGAACGTCCGCCTCGCAACGATAAGCGACGCGTGGACTCTCGGCGGTTTCGGCGGTTACTTCAAGAACACGCTGCTGATAACCGTTCCCACCGTGGCCGGGACGATAGTTCTGTCGACCATGGCCGGGTACGCGCTGGCTCGGATTCAGTTTCCTGGGCGAAACCTCATCTTCTTCACGTTCATGCTGGGTCTGATGATCCCGTTTACGTCAATCATGATCCCGTTGTTCTACGAGCTCATCGATCTCGGCTTGTTCGGCTCGGTGTGGGCGGTGATCCTGCCGGGAATCGCCGGAAGCGCAGGCTTCGGAGTGCCGCTGGGCATCTTTCTAATGCGAGCCTTCTTCCAGGACCTGCCCAATGAGCTCGCCGAGGCGGCGCGCGTCGATGGAGCCACCGAGTTCCAGGTGTTTCGCAAGGTCATGCTCCCGCTCGCAGCCCCCGGCATCGCAGTACTCGGCGTGTTGGTGTTCTTTCAGTCGTGGAACCAGTTCCTGATGCCGCTGCTGTATCTCCCGGGCGAGGAGAACCGGCCGCTTTCCACGGGCCTCTATATCTTCGCGTCGGGCCGGGTACAGGACTTCGAGCTGATCGCCGCCGGCAGCGTCATCATGATCCTGCCGGTCATCGTGATTTTCTTGATCTTTCAGCGCACGTTCGTCAAGGGAGTTACTGCAGGGGCGCTGAAGGGCTGAGCCCTGGCCGCCCCTCGGTCCCCGGCCCGTACTCAAACGCCCGCAGAGTGCTCCTGTGTACCGATTCGGTACTCCAGAGCGCGCCGAGCGCAATCGACTACCTGTGCGCTATGCGGTTAGGCCCCGCAGGAAACTGGCGACCTCCGGCAGCACCATGCTCGCATCACCTCTCAGCCCGCACTCGAGTGCCATATAGCCGTCGAAGCCGATGTCGTTCAGGGCCGCCAGGGCCCCAGCGAAGTCCACGTGGCCGGTCCCGGGATGGGCCCGGTTGCTGTCGGCGAGATGGACGTGCTTCAAGTGGTCGCCGGCGGCCCGGATCGATCCCGGCGGATCATCCTCCTCCAGGTTCATGTGGAACAGGTCGCCCATCACTTTCACCGAGTCGAGCCCGACCTCGTTGCACAACGCGGTGCCTTGCGACAGCGAGTTCACCATATGGTCCTCGTAGCGATTGAGAGGCTCGAGATAGACGAACACTCCCTCACGGGAGGCGTGCTCACCGAGCGCGGTGAGGCCCTCGACAAGCACCGCCCGGTCCTCTGCCTCGCTGCGAGGAGCCTCGTAAGGTGGGAGTCGCGCAGAGAACATCCCGTAGGAGGCCGGAGTAATCGCCCCCTCACCCCCGATCTCCGACATCACCGAGAGAAGCGACTTCATGTTCTCGATGGCGTCTCTTCGCTTGGCCGCGTCGAAGTCGCCGATGAAATGGTCCATGATCACGCACACGGTCGGCATCGCGACCCCCGCTCGCCGCGCCGCTCGAAGCTCATCGAGCCGGGCTTGGAAGGCGAAGTCACCGTGCCCATGCAACTCGATCGCGTCGTAGCCCCAGCTCTGCAAGTGCTCCCATTTCTGGATCAGACTTTCGCCCGGAATGAGATGTTCCTGACAAGAAAGCTTCACTCGCGTCCCATTAGAACCGCAGCACTACCTGCACGGTTTCCGCAGCGCGCTCATCCAGCAGCTCGAAGGCCAGAGCCGCGTCTTCGAAGGAGAAGTTGTGGCTGACGAGTGACTCGAAGTCGATCCTGCCCTCAGCCTGCAGGGCCATGACCGTGGTTCTCAGGCGTGCCTCGTTCCAGCGATGATCGAGCCGAGGGCTCACGCCCGAGATCTGCGAGCACACGACCTCAACCCTATTGTGATGGAACTCCTCTCCAAGAAAGAGCGCCGACCCCCCACCTTGGAAGAAGCCCGAAGCTACGACTCGGGAGTTGTAGGCAACCGCCCGTATGGCCTCATGAAGCGCGGGATAGGCGCCGGTCAGCTCGATGCAGACGTCCGCCCCCCTGCCCCCGGTAAGCCCTTTGATCGTCTCGGCCGCGCCGAGAGCATCGATCACATGATCGGCGCCGAGACGGGAGGAGATCTCGCGACGATGCAGGATGCCGTCGACTGCAATCACCCGGGCGCCGTTGCTGCGAGCAAGCTGCATGGCGATCAGCCCCGGAACGCCTTGACCGAAAACCGCGACCATCTCCCCCACATGGATGTCGGCATCGAGCACGGAGTTGAGAGCAATTGCGCCGATCTGGGAGAACACACCGTTGATGGGATCACTCCCGGCAGCAAGGATTCTCGACGCTGCGTCGTCCTGGGACATCGTGTGGGTGGTGCGATGCCCCCACGCCCCCCAAACGATGTCCCCCTCTCCGACGCTACTCACCTCTGACCCCAGCTCGACGATCTGCCCGACCTCTTCGTAGCCCCATCCTTGCACCGGATAGCTGAAGCTTGCGGTGTCCTGGTGGAAGATCCTGCGCTCCTCGTCCCAGCGTTTGCTTAGGTAGGGATTCGAGCCGCGATAGGCAGTTAGCTCGGTTCCCGCGGAGATACCCGAGTAGAGCGTCCGGACGCGCACGTCGTTGGGCCCCAGGAAAGGGTCCTCGTACTCGGTGATTCCAACTTGGCGTGGCGCCGTAAAGGCTACGACTCGTCCCATCGGCTCGCTCCCCGGCGCAGGCCTATTTGATGCCCGTCAGCGCGATGCCCTGCACTATGTAGCGCTGGGCCGCCGCGTAGACGATGACCAACGGAATCAGCCCCACCACATTGCCCGCCATGAGCCGCTCCCAGTCGCTGTTGTACTGATCGTTGAGCAGCGCGAGGCCCACCGGCAAGGTGAACTTCGAGTCGGTGCTGAGATAGATCAGGGGGCCGAGGAAATCGCTCCACGTCCAGATGAACAGAAACACGGCGAAAGTGGCTAGAGCCGGCTTCGACAGGGGCAGGATGATGTCCCAGTAGATACGCCAATAGCCGGCACCGTCGACACGTGCCGCTTCCTCCAGCTCGCGCGGCAAGCTCAAGAAGAACTGCCGCAGCATAAAGATGCCGATCGCGCTGGCCAGGGCGGGGAGTATGAGAGAGGCGTGCGTGTCGAGAAGACCCAGGTTCTGCATCATGATGTAGGTAGGGAT
>JBPCPZ010000118.1:0-8245 GCA_050998655.1 Actinomycetota bacterium | reverse complement strand
CTCCTCGGGTTTCAATGGGTAGTTCTTCGCGACCTCATCCACAGATTGACTGGTAGGGCTACAGAAGCGTGGGTTGGGGAACGGAGCGCGAAACGTCCACTTCTGAAAGAGGCGACGCGCACGCGTTTCTCCCTTAGCTCGCATCCACCCCGAGTTCCGTTCGCGCCGGTGCTCAGCGCAGTGTCCGAGCGAACCCGCGCGGCACCATCCGGTGGAGTGCCGCCCGCGTCCGCCTTTGCAGCATGAGGTACGCGGGTGTAGCATCTGCGCGCCGAGTCCGGCGCTACCGCTGGGCCACGACGCAGAGGAGACGCTATGCCCACGGTGATCGCCCACCATGACGTGAAGGACAAGGATCATTGGCTTGCCTCGCCCAAGCGCGAAGAGGTCTTCGGACCCCTCGGCGTCACGAACATCCGCACGTTCGTCGACCCGCAGAACCCGACCAGAGTGGCGGTGCTCATGGACGTTGCCGACATGGATGTCGTCTTGGGCGCGATGCAGACGGAGGCGATGGCCGAGGCGATGGCGTACGACGGCGTGCTGGGCGACACGTTGGTGATCCTCGAAGAGGCGTAGTTTCTATTCTCAGAAGCCGCAGCGAGCAAACCGCTTCGCCGATGCTTCGCTCGGTCGCGCACGCAAGTGTGGGGTGCCAGGGGTCGCCTCTTGGACAGAGTGGCGAGGAAGCCAACTTCACTGAGGCAATCCTGAGTGTGGTAGAGGCGCTGTCTCCGTTCTCGCGACCGGAGTAAGGACGTTCAGGCTTTCCAGGCCAGCTTTACCCGCTCAGGATCGAACTTCGGATATCCACGTCGCGCCGGCGAGATGATTACTTGTTCGAGCACCGCCCCTATCAAAGCCAGCCGCCAATCAAACCCCCGAGACTCCCACGCTTCACGTATCCCTGTATCTACAGAGGAAAGCACTCCGGCCCCAGTATTCCGTTGCAACCGGGCCACACCTGGGCCACAATGCAGAGGACAATGGGGGTCCGCTACGGACAATCACGGACACTCGAAAAGGGCTCTGACCTGGGGAAATGGAAGAAACCGCAGGTAGACGGATTACCCTGATTTACCTTGCCAAGGTGGAGGTCGCCGGTTCGACCCCGGTCGCCCGCTCCAGTGAACGTGCAGGTTCAGGGTGCAATTTCTAGGAGCTCGCCCCGTCGAACCGAGGGGCTTGGCCACGATTGGTCAACCTGGTCCGCGCCTCAACGGTGAAAGTCCGGTAGCTCTGTCTCCTGCTTCGGCACGTGTGTCCCACCAATTCCACCGCCTCGACCGTATGGGTCATCACTTGTGCTCAACCGAGCCAAGGAGGCTTTCGTCATACCGGTGGAGCTACCGATGCTTTGAACATCGCTAGACCGACTCATCCACCACTCTCTATAGTGACTATTTAGTCGTCAGATGCTTGCGTGTTGTTCCCGCTAGTGTTCGATCGTGAGCGAGTCGAACTGGGCCGGCAACTACAGATACCGGGCCGAAAAGCTGCACCGACCGTCGACGCTGGATCAAGTACAAGAGGTCATCGTCAACGCACCTCGGATCCGCGTCCTCGGATCGCGGCATTCGTTCACCGACATCGCCGACTCCTCTGAGCTGCTTGCCCTCGACGGTCTGCCCGCGGACGTCGTGATCGACCACGCGGCGGGCACGGTCTCCTTCTCGGCCGGCCTGACGTACGGGGAGCTCGCCCAGGCGTTGAAGGTCGAGGGTGTGGCCCTTGCCAACATGGCGTCCCTGCCTCACATCTCTGTCGCGGGCGCGGTCGCAACCGCCACACACGGCTCTGGCGACGCCAACGGCAACCTCGCGACTACGGTCGCAGGGCTGGAGATCGTTACGTCCTCTGGCGAGATTCTCACGGCATCCAGAGATGACGCCGACTTCGACGGTCTCGTCGTCGGGCTTGGCGCGCTAGGCGCGACCACCCGGCTAATTCTGGACGTTGAGCCCACCTACCGCGTGCGGCAGCGCGTGTTCGAAGGCCTCGACTGGGATGCCTTGTTCGAGAATTTCGACGAGATCACTTCTACGGGCTACAGCGTGAGCGTGTTCACCTGCTGGAGCGAAGCGATCGATCAGATTTGGGTCAAGAGCCGGGTGACTGAGGCACCCGAGCCGGATCGAGGTGACCTCTTCGGGGCGATTGCCGCAACCGTCGACCGACATCCGATCCTCGGTCTCGACCCTGTCAACTGCTCCCCGCAGTTGGGCGTGCCGGGCCTGTGGGCCGACCACCTGCCGCACTTCCGCATCAACTTCACACCGAGCAGCGGTAAGGAGCTCCAGTCCGAATACCTGGTGCCGCGCGAGCACGCCGTTGCGGCGATCCAGGCGATGCGTGAGCTGACCGACGCGGTAAGACCTCTGCTGAAAGTCTCCGAGATCCGCACCGTGGCCGCCGATCAGTTGTGGATGAGCCCGCAATACGGACAGGACACCATGGGCATCCACTTCACCTGGAAGCGAGAGCAAGACGCCGTCGAGCGCGTGCTCATGGAAATCGAGGGCGCGCTGGCCCCGTTCGGTGCGCGCCCGCACTGGGGCAAGGTGTTCCTTGCGGACGCCGCCTCCATCGCCCCCCTGTACGAGCGCTTGCCCGATTTTACGCGGATGGTCGACCGGCTCGACCCCCGCGGCGCGTTCCGCAACGCCTGGCTGAACACCCGCGTGCTCGGTCGCCAATGAGTGTGTAGGGGCCCACTCCGACGGTGGTTCGTAACTCGGACGGTGGTTCGTGACTCGGCGTCCTCACCGCGTGTTCCATACGTCCGGTCGCGGGTGGCCGTTGTCCGGGATGCCGTGCCGCAAGACTCGTTTGAGGACGGCCGCGCAAGGCGAGTCCTGGTCGTAAGGCCGGAGATCGGCTCACCATTCCCCAGAGCATTGGGGCATCTGTACAGGCTAGGGGCAGGACGACCCAATGCACTGCCTGTCGCGCGCAAGTTGAGATGAGAGTTTCGAGACGTTCGGGGGGTTGGTGTCCGGATTCTGATCTCCCAGGAGATTGGTCAGTTGCCATGGATCGTTGACAAGGTCGTAATATTCTCGCTTGCCGGTGGCGTACTCCGTATACTGATGTGCAGAAGTCACTATTGAGGCCCAAGTCGGTGCGTCCGACCTGCTGCTGGCAAACTCAGTTAGGAGGCGAGTTCTAGAGCCGGCCGCCAACAGGGAGCGCCCGTCCAGTGGGGCGTTGGCCGCCTTCACGCCCGCAGCTTTAAGCACTGTGGGGACGATGTCGATGTTCGCTACGATGCGATTGTCTTGGCGGCCAGACGGGAAATGGCCCGGCCAGCGAGCAAACATAGGCACTTGGATTGATTGAAGATACGGAACCGACTTGCAACAGCGCTTGTGCTCTCCCCAGAGGCGCCCGTTGTCCGAAATGAAAATCGCCAGGGTGTTGTCCAGTTGCGCAGTGTCTTGCAAAGTGGCGAAAACGCGCTGAACCATGTCGTCCACGGAGAAAAGGGTTTGCAGCTGCTTGCGCCTCACGCCGTCGCCGTTGACAAAGGAAGAGTTCTGCACGTATAAGGGCTTATCCGAAAGGTCGGTTTCTTCAATAGCCGGATTGGACCAAAATTGACCCACATTCGTCTTGTCGTAGCGCTCCTCTGCTACAAAGGGGCCATGGGGATTCGGCGTGGCTAGGTAGAGAAGCCATGGTTGGGCGGTCGAACTTCGGATGACTGCTTCCGCACGATCACCTATGTAGTGCGTCGCGTATTTGTTTGTGTTGGTTATCGTGCCGTCGACATTCCAGCCTCGACCGTTATAGGCATCTGAGTTGGAGTTCTTGAAGTAGGCGAACTCATCCCAATAGGGAGGGGGGTTGTCGATGGGCCAGCTGTTCAGATACTTGCCGAAAAGGGCGGTGTGGTATCCGGCGCTGTTCAGGTAGTAGTTGATGGTTGTCGTTGGATCTAGAACCGTGGCCTTTTCGTCGTTACTAACTCTATGGTTGTGCACATACCTTCCCGTCAGGATGGAAGCACGGGAGGGACAGCAGGTGGGCGTGGTGACGTAAGCGTTCGTATACTGTGTACCTCCCTGGCCAAACCATCTCGTGGTGTCGTTCATTACAGTTAGGCCGTTGCGCTGGTCGTCTGTAACGATTATTAGAATGTTGGGGGAGGCTGTGGCGGCGCTGGAAACGTCGGGCCGGCTGCCGGTTCGAAAAGAATTAAGCGCAATGAGGACCACCAGAGGGACAAGCACCGCAGTCAATGACGTCCGCAAGACGATCATCGCGATCGCTCTCCTGGAGCGAGCTTGCCCCGTCGTCTTTGAGGATGCAGGACGATGCATCAGATTCTCTTGTCCCCCCTGTAGGTCCCAGCTGCGCTGGGCATGCCAAGCGAAACACGATGATTCGTGTACGCGCTAGCTCGACCCCCCAACCGCCTCGCTAGTCTAGACCAGGATCGTGTTGCGGCGCTAGGGCTAGGCCCCGTTGATCTCTGCGGCACTCCAGAAACCGGGGCTGGGCCGGTCGTCCCCCTCGGCGTAAGTAACCAGGCGTCGCCGCCCTGCGTCGGAGAGCATCTCGATCGCATCGAAGAAGCCCTGGGGCCCGACTGCTCGCAGCGCTTGGTCGCCGTCGCTGCCGGCCGGCGGCAGGTAGGTAGTGAGCATCACCACAGGCCCGATCTTGTGAGCGGCAAGCACGTGGGCGCGCCCCAACGCCTTCCACATCTCATCGGTTCGGAGCAGTCCCCCACGCGTCGTGGTGAACGACCCCGATAGATCGAAGTACCACTCCTTTCCTCTCTTGTCCTCGGCGACGAAGCCGATGGCAAGCCCCGGAAGGGGCAGCTTGTGGTTATGGGCGGTGATCTTGAATCCCGCCTGGGTGATGACGCCCTCGGCAATGGCCTGCACGGCCCTGCCTTCCTCGGCGGCGCGCGCTTGAAAGTGGTCGTGTCCTTTCAAGTCCTGCTCCGTCAAATTTTGATCCGTCGAGTTTTTACGTTCCAGTCGATTCACTTCCTGTGCGACGCGTGCCGCGGCGTTCTCCACATAAGAGGGATCGATGTCGTAGCCCGCATACCTCCGCCCCACGCGCGCCGCGGCCACCGCCGTGGTCCCCGAGCCGAGGAACGGATCGAGCACCAGGTCGTTGGCGTAGGTGTAGAGCTCGATGAGGCGTAGGGGAAGCTCCACGGGAAAGGGAGCCGGATGCTTGACGCGGCGAGCGCTTTCCGAGGGAATACGCCACAGATCGAGGGTGGCCGCCATGAATTCATCGTTGGTCAGCGTGTTCTTCCACGGGAGCTGGTCTGCACGGCGCTGCGCAGTGGCTCGGGCTCTCCGGAACCGACCCTTGGACGCAATCACAACGCGCTCGGTGACATCCCGGAGCACCGGGTTGGCCGCCGACCGAAACGAGCCCCACGCGCAAGATCCTGCGGCTCCCTCTGCCTTGACCCAGATCACTTCACCGCGCAGCAGCAGACCGAGATCGTCTTGAAGGATGCGTATGACGTCGGCGCTGAGGCTACTGGAGGGCTTGCGGCCGAGGTTAGCGACGTTGACCGCAATCCGCCCGCCCGGTTCGAGGACTCGGCTGCATTCCCGGAAAACATCTTGGAGCATCTGAAGGTAGTCGAGGTAGGAGGCGGGGATGTGTCCCTCTCCGAGTGCTTGCTCGTATTCCTTGCCGGCGAAGTAGGGGGGTGAGGTGACCACGAGCGCGACGGACTTGTCGGGCAGGGCCGCCATGACACGGGAGTCCCCGGACATCAGAGGCTCATCGAGCGAGAAGGGGCCGCAGACCTCGTCGTCTCCCGAGAGGTGAGGCCTCGCGAAGCGGGCGTAGAAACCCGAGGCGTCGTGGTTCTCACGTCGCCCTACACCGAAGCGGCTCGTCTGGGTCCGGCTGATCTGAGAACGGCTTGTCTGAGCAGCGGGGGTGGTGCTCGTGGCCACGTTTGGATCTCCTCTCCTGGGCCCAAATTACACCCCTGTCATTTGTTTCAACCGGAGGAGCCGGCACGGGATCAGGTTGCGACCGCTTACACGAGCCGGGCCCGGCGCCCGAGGAAACGGCCAATGTCGGCCACCTCGTCGGCGAAAACAGAGGTGTCGAGCTCCTCGAAGGGCTCCACCCTGATCTCGAGGCCCCCGGCTCGTCTGTCCATTCGCCAGGTGCCGAGCACGACTCCGTCCTGCGCGGCCGAGGCTGCCACTCGAAGGTTGGCACTGCCGCTGACTGCTCGGGTATGCGGGGGTGGCACGGCCGGCTCTCGGTCCCTGTAGCCGAGGAGATAGGCATCGAAGGCGCCCAGCAGGCGCGGCGCGCCGGCGGTCTTGGCCGCCTCGGGCGGGCTCTTCCGGCCCTTTCGGGCAAGCACCCAGCGCGGCCCCCAGGGAGTGTCGAGCTCTTCGAGCTCGTCTTTGATCTGCGCCCAGCCGGTGCGGGCGTCTGAGACCTTGAGGCCCGACCAGGCGGAGAGGTCGCGCGGCTCGGCCGGACCATGTCCCACGAGGTGCCGTCGGGCGAGCTCCGCCAGACCTTCCCGGCCTCGTGGACCCGAGGAGGGTTCGACCCAGTCCTCGAACCGGACCCAGGTGCGATTCCGGCCGCGGTCGGGACCGTCGCAGATATCCCCATCGATCGCAGCCCGGCTGATCAGGTGGGGGAGGCGCTGACCAGAGACGTCTATCCCTGAAGCCTGCCACCTTTCGCCTATCTCGGCTCTAGTGAGCGGGCCGTGCGCCAGAGCCTTGCGCAACGAACGCCGGGCCTTCTCGTAGGTGGGCTGGTCGAGCGCGAGACTTCGCCAGCGGCCCGCCCTCCCCGCGATCAGCGTCTTTCTGAGCACGTCGAGCATCCAACCCAAGTCCTCGGCGGCGACCAGATGGATCGTCCCTCGCTGGCACCAGGTGCGGACCACGCTGCGATCCTCCACTCGCGCGCGCTCGACCTCCGAGGCGTCGAAGCCGCCCCCGCGCGCCCGCAGGGCGAGGGCTGCCGCCGGCGGTTCCTGGGACTGGATAGCGCCGATCGTGCGAACTATCCCCGCGGGGTCGACGGACTGAGGGCGCGGTTCCAGGAGTTGGGCCCGCCACCACAACGCACGCAACTGCGTTGGGTCAAGCTTCATGCCGGCGCGCCGAGAAGCACCGGCCGGGGAGGTTTCTCATCGAGCACTGGCACTCACCATAGCGGGCAGTCCGCCAGGAACTTCTGGCCCATGCCTAGGTTCGCCCACACAACGTGCGCATGGTGCGCATGGCTCCGGTCGGCGGTCTCTCGAGCCCCGCTCAAGTGGAGCGGATCGTCGACATCGGCGGGGGCCGCAGGGTCTATCTGCGCCTGCTCGACGGCCAGGTTGTGGTGGCGCAGTTGGCCGGCGAGGACATTAAAGGGATGACGCCGGGCAGTCTGTCTCCGTCGATCTCAGGGAGGCCAAGGTCTTCTCCCCCGAGGGTACGCAGGTGAAGGGGCCGGATGAGCTAGCAGCAATGTAGTTGGCCCAGGCCCAGAGATCGGCGCACATCCGACGGAGCCCAACTCACGAGAGAATCACGGGTCCGATAGTCTGCAGCCAACGACCGCCGACACGATCAAGGAGCAGCCGATGGCCTCTCGTCTCAACCCCTATATCAGTTTCGACGGCAACGCACGGCAAGCCATGGAATTTTACGAGCGAGTCTTCGGCGGCACCTTGGCGCTGCGCACCTTCGGCGAGTTCGGAGCGCAGGACGCATCGGAAGCCGACAAGATAATGCATGGCCAGCTCGAGACCGGCAGCGGATTCACGCTGATGGGCGCCGATGTCCCGCCTGGGATGGAACACAACGCTGGGAACAACATCGCGGTGAGCCTGAGTGGCGAGGACACCGACGAGCTGCGCGGTTACTGGGAGAGACTGTCCGAGGGCGGCACCGTGTCGGTCCCCCTCGGGAAGCAGATGTGGGGCGACGAGTTCGGTATGTGCATGGACCAGTTTGGCATCGGATGGCTGGTCAACATCGGCCAGCCAGAGACTTGATCCGCCCTTCGTTTTTGCACCTTGCTAGGTAACGTGGTGACCGCGGCGGTCAGTGCGGGGCGCGGTCTGAGACGCCGATAGAACCATGGTCCCGAGGCGGGCCTCGGCATCGTCGATTGCCTTGCCTTCGATGATTACCTCTATCTGCACTCGACGCGAGGTGAGCTGCTGCGCCGCCTCGGTCGAACCGAAGAGGCCCGCGTTGCCTACGGTCGGGCCATGGGGTTGGTCCAC
>JBPCPZ010000084.1:0-2793 GCA_050998655.1 Actinomycetota bacterium | reverse complement strand
ATCTCAAGTGGCGCTGCTACGGGTGCCATCAGAACAAGACCGCAGCAGATCGCAAAAAAGGCAAGCTCACACCCCCGAACCCGGATGCCGGGCGGGGACCGCCGTGGCTGTGACCGCCGAGCTCGATTAGATCGCCTATGTGATCTCAGGACATGGTTACAACATGGACTGGGAACTCAGGGCAGCTCTGTCATTCGATGTAGGTCGTCTCATCCTCGGTCACCAGCGCGTCGAGGAACTCGTCGTGATCTTCTCGGGGGACTCTGTCCACGATCTGGCAGGAGAAGCAGAAGCCCACTCGAAACGTTTCGGAGCCGAGCCGCGCGAGCGTGCGGTCGTAGTGGCCGCCCCCTTGGCCGAGCCGTCCGCCATCTCGGTCGAAGGCGACGCCCGGTACGACGATCACGTCGAGCACAGACGCATCGATTGCGGGACTCTTCGGCTCCATCACTCCCATGTAGCCGGGGTGGAGATCAGCGAGGGACGAGGCGGGGGCGAACTCGAGCAGCGCGCCGACGACGCGCGGGAACACTGCCACGATGCCGCGTTCCAGAAGGAGCGGTAATGTGACGGACGGATCCGCCTCCGGCCCCAGAGCCGCGTAGAGCGCAACCCTACGAGCGGCCGCCACCTCCGGCATTGAAAGCAACCTCTCGCACGCAATCTGGGTGGCTCGTTGTCGATAATCGGCCCCGAGTTGAAGCCTCAGCTCACGGACGCGGCGGCGCAGCGGCCCCTTGGCGTCGGCCGTCGTCACCGCGCTCCTACCAGAAGCTCGTCACCGCGTCACGTTGCTCCTCGGGAACGGTCGAGACCCAGCGGTCGCGCACGAGCTCCAGAGAGTCGCGGCCGCCGTCTCTTCCGCGTTCTGTCGATCTGCTATGTAAGCGCATCGATTCTCCCGTGCGATGTTCTCGATGAGGCCGCATTCGGCCCGTGTGTGGGGTTGAGATACCGCTCCCCAGAAGGCGATCGAGTCGGAACAGCTCGATGTTGTGGCGCGTCTCCTGGCGCTCCGCCAGGTCCGCCATAACCTCGCCGATGACACTGGCGAACTTGAAGCCGTGCCCCGAGCACGGTGATGCAAACGACACCTGCTCATACTCGGGATGCAGATCGATGATGAAATGGTTATCGGGTGAGTTCGTAAACAGGCACGACTGCAACGCCATGGTCGGGCCGCAGCCGGTGGGAAAGTGGCGTGCCGCGAACTGGCCCAACATCTCCTCGTCCTCGTAGCGCGGCTCCCGTTCGAACTCGTCGGGGTCCCAGCGCTCCTCGAAGTGGTGGTACTTGCCGAACTTGAAGCCGGGCACTCCGAACACTGGGAAGCCGTAGAAACGGCCTTCGTCGACCAGCAGGTTGAAGACCGGAAAGACCTCGGGCTTGAAGTGCTCCGGCCGCTCGGGCTGCAGCCACGCCAGAACTTGGCGCTCGGGAACGGCGAAGCCCTCGAGAAACGGGAGCAGCTTCGAGTTCCACGCGCCGGCTGTTATTACCAGACGGTCGGCCTCGTAGCGGGCGCGGTTGGTTGTGACCTCGACCCCGTCGGCGGTCGGCGCCCACTCCAACACTCTCTCGCGGCCGTGGATCTCGGCCCCCATGCTCTGCGCGGCCTCCACATAGGAAACGATGCAACGTTCGGGCACCAGGAAGCCGCCCTGCGGCTGATACAGACCGAGCGTCTCTCGAGGGAGCCGGTAGCCCGGCCAGCGCTGGGTCATCTCCGCGCTGGTCAGGACTTCGTGATCGAGGTCATGCTCGAGGCACGACTTGAGCGACCCATTGAAGACCCAGCTCTCGGGCGGCGACGCGTCTATCGAACCGGTGATATGCAAGAGCTGCTCCCCGGCGTTCGACTGTAGCTCGCGCCACAGCTCATAGGCACGCTGCAGCATCATCACATAGGAAGGGTGCTCGTAATAGGCAAGGCGGATGATGCGCGTCTCTCCATGGGAGGAGCCCATTGCGTGGGGTACATCGAAACGCTCGAGGCCCAGCACTCGCTTGCCTCGGCGGGCCAGATAGTAGGCCGTGGCACTACCCATCCCGCCTACGCCGATCACGATGACATCGAAACGCCGAGACATGATCGTCATCCTCGAAGTCTCGCTCCCTGGGGGTCGAAGAACGGCGTCTGGGCCACGACTGCAGGGACAGGCCTGCCCCCAACCGACACCACCAGCTTCGCCCCCGGCCACGAATGGGACGTCCTCACGTAAGCCATGGCAAGCATCTTGTCGACCGAGTGTCCTTTGGTGGAGAACGTAATCCGTCCAAGCGGCTCGCGCCCAGGAATTATGCGGTCCTCCTCCCTGCCCGCCTCGGGACCGCTCTCGATCTCCTCGGCATCGGGCACCACGTCGCCTACCGCGCTCACCCTGTCCCCCACGGATGCAGGAACCGCGCTGTCGAGCACGAGTCCCACCCAGCGGTGATCGGGGCCCCGCTCCTGAACCTCGAGGAGCGCATCGCGCCCCACGAACTGAGGCTTATCGAAGCGGATCCAGCGATCGAGGCCGACGTGAAATGGTGTGTAGTCCTCGTTGACATCGTTACCGTAGAGCGGATAGGCCTTCTCGGTGCGAAGGCTTTGCATCGCGGCCACGCCGTAGGACAAGAGCCCGAACTGTCCACCAGAGGACAGCAGCCGCTGCCACACAAGCGCAGCCTCCTCCGCAGGAACATAGAGCTCGTAGCCGAGCTCGCCCGTGTAGCCCGAACGAGACACAGTCAGGTCAGTATCTCCGCAGCGCGCGGACGAGAAGCGAAAGAACCTCAGCGCGTCGATGT
>JBPCPZ010000011.1:0-6678 GCA_050998655.1 Actinomycetota bacterium | reverse complement strand
CCCCAGCAGGGCGCCGGGAATGTGCTTTTGCTTGAGGGTCATCCAGGCGATCGTGCCCGCCGTCTCCAGGGCGTGAAAGCAGACGCTGGCGGCCACCAGCTGCCAAATCGTGCCGGCCACCCCGTAGCCGGCCACCGCGAGGGTGGCGAGAGTCCAGGCGATGTACATGAAGGTTATGGGCCGCTTGGGTGCACCCCAGCGGCCGAAAGCGAGGGCCGCGCAGATCGAGCCCGCGCCCCCGAGCGCAAACACCAACCCAAGATCGGAGGCATCGCCCCCCAATTCGTTCTTGACCACGAACGGGACGAGCGCCTCGGCCGGTCCCATGAACAGCAGATAGGCGACGGCCGCCGCGCCGAAGGTGCCCCACAGCCAGACCCGCGAGCGCACGAAGGTGAATCCGGCCGCTAGCTCGCTCTTGAGGGAACCGAGGCCCACCCCGGCAGCTCCTCGGCCCCCGACCGACATCGCACAAAGACACGCGGCCGAGACGGCGAAGGTCCCGGCGTCGACGAGGAACGCGGCTCCGGGCCCCCAGGCTCCGATGATCCAACCGCCCAGCGCGGGTCCGATCATCCGCAATGCCAGAGGCTTGACGAGCTGATCCAACGAGTTCGCCTGGGGAAAGAGATCCTCAGGCACAACGTCCACCACGATGGCGTCGAATGCAGGACCGAAGAACGCCATGCCGGCCCCGTAGACGGCCGCCAATGCGGCTAGATGAAAGAGCTCGAGCCGTCCGGTGAGGGCCAGCACGGCCATGGCTGCGACTGCGATTCCTCGGACCACGTCGGCCGCGAGCATCACCCGGCGGCGTGGGAAGCGATCCGAGATCACGCCTCCCACGAGGAGCAGGGCGATGTGAGGCACGGACAACGCCAGCCCAACTATCGAGAACGCGGTGGGAACGTTCGACAATGAATACGCCTGCCACGCCAACGCGACAAGGAACATTCCATCGCCCGTGAGCGAGACCGCCATTCCGCTCCACAGGAGGCGAAAGTCCCGGCCCTTGAAAGGTTCCAGAAGGCCGCGGCGGGCGAACCCGCCCGAGCGGTCGAGGGCCTCGTAACTGTGCACGCTACTGCTCCGGCGCGGAAACCATGCTGCGTGATTCGGGAGTTTCGAGCCAGCCCAGCAGAGCGTCAATGCCCATGGGCTTGGCGAAGAGGAAGCCTTGGCCTGAGGCGCAGCCGAGCTCCACGAGACGGCTCATCTGGCCCGACTGCTCGATGCCCTCGGCAACGGTGTGAAGATCCAGCGCCTCGCTCAACTTTACTATGGCGGCGGCAAGAGCGGACTCCTCGGCCCCCTCGTTGACTCGATTGATGAAGGAGCGGTCGATCTTCAAGATGTCGACCGGGAAGCGGCTCAGATAGCTCAGGGAGGAGTACCCGGTCCCAAAGTCGTCGAGGGCAAGTTTGACCCCGAGTTCTTTTAGCGCATTCAGCTTGGCGATGGTGCTGTCCGTGTCGATCATCAACATGCTTTCTGTAATCTCCAGGGTCAGGCAGTGGGGGTCGAGCCCCGAGTCGGCGAGCGCTTTCCTCACGTCATCTATCAGGTCGGGCTGTTGGATCTGTTTGGCGGAAAGGTTCACGCTCATGCCCAGGGAGCCCATTTCAGGGCGCCTGACTTGGAGCAGACGTGCTCTGCTGCAGGCTTCTCGAAGCACCCATCTCCCCAGGGGAACGATGAGGCCGGACTCTTCGGCTAGAGAGATGAACTGATCCGGCACTAACAGACCGCGTTCGGGATGGTGCCATCGAACAAGTGCCTCGACGCCGGTGACGCGCCCGTCGCCCAGATCCACGATCGGCTGGAAGTTGAGGTCGAGCTGATGGTGCTCGATCGCACGCTGCAGCTCGCCCTTTAACTGCAGCCGGTCCAGGACATCTTTGTGCATCGATGGCTCGAACACCCTGTAGGAGCCCTTTCCATCGCGCTTGGCGAGGTACATGGCAACGTCTGCATTCCGCACGACATCGTCGGCCTGCGTCGTCATGGCTTCCGCGCCCTCGAGGACGGCGATGCCTATGCTGGCGTTCACAAAAAGCTCTGTGTCCTCGACGGTGAAGGTGGTGGCAAGAGTGGTGAGTATCCTGTCGGCGACTTCGGCAACGTAGTCGGGTCGCTCCACGTCCTCGAGCAGGATCGCAAACTCGTCGCCGCCGAAGCGCGCCACCGTGTCCATGGGACGCACCGAATCTTGCAGCCGCCGTGCGACGATTCTGAGAACCTCGTCTCCACAGGCGTGGCCCAGACTATCGTTGATGATCTTGAAGTCATCGAGATCAACGAAGAGCACTGCCAGTCCCATCGAGTCGCGTACCTGGCGCGCCAGCCCATGGTTTACGCGGTCGGTAAACAGGGCGCGGTTGGCGAGCCCTGTGACGGCGTCGTGAAATGCCTGATGGGTAAGCTCCTTCTCGAGAGCTTTTCTTTCGCTGATGTCGCGTGCGTTGAGGACGATGCCCTCGACGTTGGGGTCGGCCAGGAGGTTGGTACTCAAGACCTCGAAATGAATCCAGCTTCCATTCACGTGGCGCAGCCGGCACTCAACCGCTTCGGGATTCGAGTCGTTTTCAGCCGTGAGCAGGTTGAGCAAGCTCTGCGCGTCGTGTGAATCCATCAGTGCGATGAGCTTGGAGCCGGCGAGCTCTCTGCGCCCGTAGCCGAGCACACGTTCCACGGCCGGAGACTGGTAGGTGATCGTGGAGTCGGCTTCGATGACCGTGATGAGGTCGGATGAATGCTGCACCAGGGAGCTTAACCGGGCTTCAGAGCGGCGACGATGCAGATCCTCGGACAGTGTCGCACTCTCGAGTGAAAGTGCAACGTTGGCCGCCAGCGTGCGCAGCGCGTCCGATGATGTGCGGGCCAGGTCCGAGGTGCCGGCCACGAACACGAAACCCAGAACAGCCTCGCGCAGAAACAGGGGGAAGGAGGATGCGTGCTCGATGCCGTCGGGCAGTCTGAGAACAGCGCGCGCTCGTTCAGCATCGAGGCGTTGGACGCGCCGGACCTCGCCCGCCGGGCAGAATAGATCATCCACCTCCGACTCGAGGAGCACCCACTCTTCCAGAGTGCGTGAGGAGTGGGACTCCTGGGCCGCGACGATGCATAGCTTGCCGGTATCCGAAAACAACGCCAGCAAGGCATGGCGCTGGCCCTCTGCGAGGGTCAACATTGCGTCGAGGGCAGCTTCATAGACCTCTTCTCGAGTCGAGGCAGCCACCAGGGCGCCACCGGCCTCGCGCAGCCCGCGCTCACGTTTGGCCGATCGTTCGTGCTCGCGCAGCAACCCAGACATCCGAGCCACTACAAGCAGGAACAGCGCCGCCGACCCGACGATCATCACCGGAAGCTCGATGGGTTCGCCGCGCAAGAGCTGAATCGCTTGCACGGCGGGCGCCATCAACGACGCCCCGGTCAATAGAAGCATCCTCGATCTCGACACGGTGGTCGAGCGGAACGGCGCCGGTCGCTCCAACATGCGCATGGACGGGTGCAGAGCGGCCGCGCCCCAGAAGATGTAGTAGGCGGCCCACCCGGCGTCGAGGATTCCTCCCTCCACATAAGGAGCTTCCAACGACACAATGCCGAGTGCTGCGTCGGCCGCCAGCAGCGAGAGGGCGCTGATGCCCAGGAGATAGAGCGCCGGCCGTCTTTTCGCCGAGTCCACCGAAAGCCGCACCGCCACTGCGAGCAAGCACACGTCCATGGCGGGATAGGCGATCAGGACTATCTTCTGGACCAGCGGCAGCGAAGCATCGTGCGCGTAAGGAGCCATTAGGAAGACCCAGGCCAGCAGACCCACACCGGTGGTGACTATGAGGGCGTCGATCAGGCTGGGGCGGTCGCCGTCCGGGTTGCGCCGGTGAATCAGGGCCAGCAACCCGGCGATAAGAGCGGGGTAGACGCTCAGATAGAAAAAGTCGCCAACCGAGGGGAAGGGGACATCGGTGTTGGACAGGGCCTCAAAGCCGTAGTAGAAGGCGTCCCCGGAGACGAACAGGATCTGCCCGAGTGCGAACAGGTTCCACGCAATCGCGCAGGACGGCTTGTGCAGCCTCACTCCTACGAGAATGGCAACCGCCGAAGAGACCCCGATGAGGTTGAACAGCACGCCGTTGCCTTTGAGCCAGGGCACGAAATAGTAGGCGAGGACGAGTACGACCCCCAGCAGGATGTAGAGCTTCCAGGCTCGTTGCGACAGCGGTTTCACTCCAGTCCCCCTTAGTTGTTGGGGACGCTCATCGGTCTAGTTTCCCGACCAGCGTGCGACACTCGAGGGGTTCTGCAAGGTGAATTTGTCCGCGACCTCTTCGAGCACTGTGACCAGGTGTGCGATCTGATCGTTCTCGTTAGCCGCCGTGACCTGGATGCGGAATCCGACCTCGTTCTTGGGAACCAACGGATAGGCTGCCAAGGTCGCGTATATCCCTCGTTTGAACAGATATCGGCCGACTTCATCCACATCTTGATGATCGGCAAGGGGTATCTCGACTATAGGAAACCCCGACCGATTCGGGGTCGCGATGCCCAGCTTCTCCAGGCAGGTGAGCACGGTCTTGGTCTTTCGATGAAGATCGGCACGGAGCTGGTCACCTCGGACCTCGTTGACCTCCAGTCCGGCGAGCGTGGTTGCAAGTGAGGCGATGGGAGAGGGGCCCGAGTAGAGGTAAGGGGGTGCCGCGATCTTTAGCATGTCCTTCAGTTGGGTGGGACAGGCGATGAAGGCCAGCAGAGAGGAGAAGGATTTGGAGAGGCCGGCGACCAGAACGACGTTCTCATACGTCTCGCCAAAGTGCTTGACGATGCCGTTGCCGCGCGTCCCATAGTCGCAGAGCTCTCCGGAACTGCGCTCGCCGATCACCCCGAATCCGTGCGCGTCGTCGACGTAGAGCAGCGCGCCGTGGTCACGGGCGAGGCTCGCAAACTGACGCAGGTCGGGAGCGTTCCCGGTCATGCTGTTGACTCCGTCCATGCAGATGAGCTTGGTCTTGGAGCCGTCGGCAGCCAGAAGCTCCTGAAGGTGGTCGGGATCGTCGTGACGGAACTTCTTCACCTTGGCGCAGTGATGGCGGGCAACCTGGCAGCCGTCGTAGATCGTCTTGTGGGCGCGGCCGTCCAGAAAGATCGTGCCCGACCCGGCGAGGATCGGTATGACCGACATGTGGATGTGCGTGATCGTCGGCAGGGCGAGCACGTCCTCGGTGCCGAGAAGAGTGGTTAGTTGTGCTTCGATCTCCTCGTAGATCACGGGGCTGCCGAGCAGGCGCGACCAGCTTGGGTGTGTGCCCCACTTCTCGAGGTAGGGCAGCACCGACTGAATCACCGTGTCGTCGAGGTCGAGGCCGAGGTAGTTGCAGGAGGCGAAGTCATAGAGCCAGTGGTCGCCGATGCGGATCCTGCGGCCGTCGACCTCCTCGATGACTGCATCGAGCATCGGGTGTCGCTCCTTGAGCCGTGCTAGGTCGGAGACAGTCTCCAGCCAGCGATCGAGCCAACTTCCTCGAGGCGAGGCGCCCAGGGTGGCCCGGTGAGCGCGAGATTTGTCGGAGGAAAAACCCTTGAGTAGCGTCCTCGAAGCCATGACAGGGATATCGGCGCGGGCTCGCCTCGCCGTATCAGCAATTTACGCAGTTGCCCCTCGCCGAAGCCTGCCGAGTGGACATGAATAGGCACTCTGCAATCGGTGTACCACTCGGCGATTTGGGCCCCACTAGAGCGTGGCTTGCAGCACGGAGCGGCCTGTGCGGCGCGGGTTGCCGTCGTCGGGCTCGAGGGTTACCCAAATCTCCGGGAAGGCGGCCGGGGACACTGTGACGGGACAGCTCCACATCTCATCTGCGACCTTGAAGGAGCCGGCCGAGACCCAGCCCCGCTTTCCGGAGAGCCACACCTCATAGTGCTCGCCGGCACGAGTGGGGGGCAGGCCCTTGGCCCACAGCACGATCCGGTGGTTGCCGTTCGGTTGCCGCACGAGCTCACCGCGTGCCGAAACTCCGGCGGCCTCGTCGAAAGAGATCGTCTGCACCGTGGCACCGGTCGGTACGAGCTGCTCCTGCATGGCCTGGATCCGGTCTCGGGCAGTGGAGAGATCGGAGCGCCACGCCATTCCGAACGCCGCCAAGGTAACGGCGGCGGCGGCCAGCGCGGGGGCGATAATCACCCGGATGCTCTTGCCCCTCAGCCGGGACGCGTGCGAGAGATCCTTGGTCGATGCACCCTCGCGGCCCGCGGGGTCGGGCTCGAGCGTGACCAGGGTGAGCACCTCATGTTCGAGGTGTAGGGGGGGCCGGTGCTCGAGCCCGGAATCCGACAGCACCGCAGTCACCAGACCCAATTCCGAAAGCTCTGAGAGGCAGGCTTCACAGGCGGAAAGGTGATCATCGAGGACGGCCGCCCGAGCAGAGTCGAGCTCGGTCGACAGGTAGGCGGGAAGGTCGAGGCGGATCTCGCCGCAGCGTCTCACCGGCTGCTCTCCTCAACCACGCCTCGTTCAACCAGGCTGCGGCGGAGGCTCTTGAGTCCCGCGTAGAGGCGCGTCTTCACGGTGCCGAGCGGGATGCCCAACGTTCGAGCGACTTCCGCCTGCGTCAGGTCCCGCCCGTAGGCGAGCTCGATGAGCGCCTGTTGGTGGCGAGGCAGCCTCTTCAGCTCCAGGGAGAC
>JBPCPZ010000154.1:0-5476 GCA_050998655.1 Actinomycetota bacterium | reverse complement strand
CAGGCGTTCGAGGACATGACGCCCGGCTCGGCGCGCGATGCGGCCATGATCACAGTTCACGGCCGCATGCGCGGCTACCTCGAGACGATTGCGACCGAGAATGAGGTCCTGTGTCACTTCGAGCCCGAGCTTCGGCCGGGCCTGATCGAAGAATTGAGCCGTTTCGCCCCGCTCATCCCCGTGGGAGTCGACGACATCACCGACGATTGGGGATTGGTCCTCGTGGCAGGCCCGGCGTGGAAGGAGGGGGCGGGACTCTGCCCCCACGCGATCGTGCACGAGACCGCCTCCTTGGGGGTACCCGC
The DNA here is from genome assembly GCA_050998655.1 of Actinomycetota bacterium. Classification (GTDB taxonomy): domain Bacteria; phylum Actinomycetota; class CADDZG01; order CADDZG01; family WHSQ01; genus JACDAL01. The sequence goes on along the minus strand of JBPCPZ010000154.1, from coordinate 5,171 downwards.
CGTCTATCTGTGGATGCCGGCCGAATCGACCGCGAGGGCACTCTCGGACCTCGCCGCACAGGGCTTCGAGCTCGCGGCCGAGGAGCGCCTGGAGGCCCAGCGAATAGAGGAGGGCGTGCCCCGCTGGGGACGGGAGATGGACTTCAAGACCTTTCCGCAGGAAGTGGGGGTCGACGAGCGGGCCGTCCACTACAACAAGGGCTGCTACTTGGGGCAGGAAGCCATGGCCAAGATTCATTTTCGGGGCAAAGTGAATCGGCGGCTTGCTCGTCTCGGTGGCGCCCAGCCGCTGACTGCGCGCGCCGAGGTGATTCTCGAGGGAAAGAGGATCGGAATGGTAACGAGTGCTTCCAACGGACGGGCCCTGGCGTTGGTCCGAGCCGAAGTCGAGCCGGGCACCGAGGTCATGGTCGGGGGCTCGGCGGCCACGGTGGATCCTGCCGAGGAGGATTGATGACTGCGCACCACGACCATTACCGGGGCGACGATATCGTCGTGCGCAAGATCGAGGTCGGCTCGATGGAGAACAACGTCTACATGCTCGAGTGCCCCGAAACGGGCGAAGCGTTCCTAATCGACGGTTGCTCCGAGGCGGACACGATCATGTCCGGCGCTGATGGCGCGAAGGTGACGGCGATCCTCCAGACGCACGGGCATCCCGATCACGTCCAGGTGCTGGCAGAGCTGAAGAGGCGGCTGGACGTGCCGGTGTACGCACACCCCGGCGACGGCTACCCCATTGCGATCGACAGAGAGCTCGCCGACGGCGATGTGCTGGCTCTGGGCCATCGGGAGGTCACGGTCCTGCACACGCCGGGCCACACGCCCGGAGGGGTCTGCTTTCTGACCGGACGCCACCTGATATCGGGCGACACGCTCTTTCCCGGGGGGCCGGGGGGGACCGGCGGCGACCGGAGCGCCTTCGAGCAGATCATCGCCGCCATCGAGAAAAAGCTCTTCACGCTCCCCGACGACACTGCGGTGTACCCGGGCCATGGGGCCGACACCACGATCGGCGCCGAGAAGCCCCATCTTCAGGAATGGAAGGACCGGGGCTGGTAGGAGACGCCACACCTTTCTGGCCGTCCACCTTGGCGCCAATCATTAACAATCGCTGACAAACCTTCAGGTCGGGTCACCAAGGGTCCCTGCGGCTGAGTTTTGGGCGCACAATCGAGGGATGGACCACACTCGTTCACTGAGGGTCTCCGGCCTGCTCGGGAGCATCGCTGCGCTGGCGCTGCTGTGGGTGGCCTCGTCGCTGACCCGGCTGGTGCCGTTCCCTCCGACGGCGGTCGCCGCTCGAATCGTCCGGCTCACGCCGGGAGATCTCGCCACGTTCTTCATCGACACGCTCGGGCACTGGGCGCAGCGGCTTCTTACACTGGGCGCCCTGGCGGCGGCCCTGGTGATTGGTGCCGAGGCGCTCGTCGTGACGGCCTCCGGTTCCTGGCCCCGTCCGAGAATTGCCGCAGTGATGCTCGGTGTCGTTGCGGCCGCCGCTGCGTTCCTGGAGCCGACCTTCCAGCCCGACCCGTTCTACGTCATCGCCGCGACCATTTTCGCCGGCGCCCTCTACGCCGGGGTAGCGGGTCGCGTTCATCGGCGGCTCGTATCTGAAGAAAAGGGCGCCGATGAGGTACGGCGGCAGACGATCCGGCTGGGGCTGATGGGTGGACTTGCGCTGGCTGCGTTCGGGGGAGGGGCAGGGTGGCTGGTCAGGCGCCTCAGCGGGCCCGATACCCACGTGCCATTGATTCCGCCTCAAAGCGCCGCCGCGGCCCCCCCGCGCGGGGTCTGGCCGGAGGTCTCCGGCATCACTCCCGAGGTCACCTCGGTAGCAGACCACTACGAGGTCGACATCAACCTCCTCCCTCCCAGCGTGGAGGCGGACTCCTGGACGCTCCGCATTGCGGGCCGGGTAGCGGAGCCGCTCGAGCTGTCCTTCGGTGAGCTTCAGGATCGCTTCGAGATCGTCGAGGAGTACGCCACGCTGACCTGTGTCTCCAATGAGGTGGGGGGCAACTTGGTGGGGCACTCCCGCTGGGGCGGAGTCCGCCTCAGCGAAGTCTTGGACGCCGTACGGCCCCTACCCGGCGGCGAGGACGTGGTACTGAGGGCGGCCGACGGCTATTCGGACTCGATACCGCTGGAGGTGGCAAGGGACCCCCGCGTGATCATTGCAGTGTCACAGAACGGCCGCCCCCTGACGCGCGAGCATGGCTTCCCCTGCCGCCTCCGAGTGCCGGCGATCTACGGGATGAAGAACGTGAAGTGGGTGCAGTCCATCGAGGTCTCGGGCTCCGATTACGCCGGTTACTGGCAGAAGCGCGGTTGGTCCGACGACGCGACCGTCAAAACCCAATCCCGTATCGACGTCGCCGGCGATGGCCTGGCCGCCCGGGTGGGTGAGCAGACCTGGATCGCGGGGGTGGCGTGGGCGGGAGACAGGGGAATCGAGCTCGTCGAGGTATCTCTGGATGCCGGGACGACGTGGGAGGCAGCGCGGGTCAGGGAACCGATTAGCTCGGTTTCATGGGTCCAATGGGTCTTTCGTTGGACGCCCCAGGAAGCCCGCACGGTAACGGTGGCGTGCCGCGCCACCGACGGCGAGGGCGAGGTCCAGACTGCCCGGCTTGCTCCACCTCATCCCGACGGCGCCAGCAGCTACCATGAGGTCGCAGTCTCGGTCACCTGACCGACGGGATCCTCAGGCGGGCTCGAAGTGGATGAGGACCACCCCGGCTTCCGAGACCTCCCGCCGGATGGCCAGCTCGATTCTCTCGGAGGCAGAGTGGATTCTGGCGAGCGGCAGATCCGCTCGCCCCCGAACGTGGGCGGTGATGCTGAGCCGACCGGAGGCGCCGGTCACGAGGACCTCGTGGCAATCGAGGACATCTCTCTCTGCCTCGGCCACTTGCCGGACCGTGGCCACGATGTCGGAACGCTGTGGGGTCACGTCGGTGCCGAAGGCTGTGGTCTCGAGCGGCTCGACGTGAGTGTCGACTCGGGCCTCGGCGCCGAGCTCGGAGACGACCGCCTCCTCGATCCTCTCCGAGAGCTCGTGGGCCTCCCCCAAGGAGCTCAAGGCCCCCACCTTGGCGTGCAGGGTCACATGCAGCCTTTCCCTCTTGCTTTCCCGAAAGGCGTGCACGATTACGTTGTGGACCTCGTAAACGCCCTCGGTGCGGCTTGCTGCTGCCTGCACCCGCTCGACGAAGGAGCTGGATACCGATGTTGGCTCGACGTGAACCACGACGTCTGCTCCCGGGACCACCCGGACGATCTCTTTTTCGACTCCCTCGGCGATGTCATGCGCGCGCTCCAGCGAGCTGGTTCTGCCCGCCGCCACCGTGACGTCGGCGAAGAGCTGTTTGCCGCCGCTTCGGACCCGCACCCGGCGCGTCTCGGCCACGCCCGGGGCTCTTTGCGCCGCGGCCGCTATGGCCTCGGCGGGATCGTCCGGGGCCCGGTCCATGAGGACATCGATCGATCTGCGTGCAAGCCGCCACGCGGCCACGAGCACCGCCGCTCCCACAAGCAGGCCGCCTGCGGCGTCCGCTCCCGGGAGCCCGGCGCTCACCAACAGGAGGCTTGCCAGCGCCACCACGGCCGTGCCGATATCCGTTGCGAAGTTGAGCGCCCCAGCCCTCAAGGCTTCGGAGCCTTCGGCTCGAGCGGTGCGGCGAAGCAGAACCACCCTCACCGCGTCCACCACGATTGACAGTCCCAACAACGCCAGGGCATATCCAGGCACCTGCACCTGCGGTGCTGATCCGAGCAGCCGCGCGATCGCCTCCCACGCGATGCCGGCCACGATCATCGTCAGCACCACCATCTGAGCGAACGCGGCGAGGTTCTCGGCCTTGGCGTGGCCGTAGTGGTGGGACTCATCCGCGGGTCGCTCCGCCACGCGCACGGCCAAGTACAGCAAGACTAGGGCAACCAGGTCGAGCCCCGAATCGACCGCCTGTGACAGCAGGACGAGGCTTGAGGTTTGCAGCCACACGATCAGCTTGAGAACGCCGAGGAGCGCGGTTACGCCGAGCGCGAGCAGGACCGCCTTGGGAGCGGCGCCGGAAGCATCCACGGTTCGTGAGCCTAGAGGCCCAGGCTCCGTGAGGACTTCTAAACCACCGGAAAAGGTGGTCAAACGCGGACTGAGGACGTGTGACCACCGCCTGCAGGAGACTCAAGAGGGTCCGAGAGGCCGACCTGGTGTGTGGCGAAAGGGATTAGCCTCGGCTAAACTACGATTTATGTCTCTACAGACTTCGTCCGCGACCCAGGACTACCTCAAGGCGATCTATCAACTCGCCGAGCGGCCGGCTCAGGCGCCCGCCTCGGTGCTCGTCTCGACCACCGCACTGGCGCAGCGCCTCGATGTCTGCGCGGCGTCGGCCACCAACATGCTCAAGAAGCTCGACCAGCTCGGCCTTGTGGCGCATGTGCCCTATCACGGGGCCCGGCTCACGGAGCGGGGCCGGGCCGTCGCTCTCGAGGTCGTGCGCCATCATCGCTTACTAGAGACATATCTGGCGCAGGCTCTCGGGGTGCCCTGGGACGAGGTTCACGATGAAGCGGAGATTCTCGAGCATGTGCTCTCGGAAGACCTCGAGGAGCGCATCTCCGCTCACCTCGGCCATCCGACACTGGATCCTCATGGTGATCCGATCCCAGGCAAAGACCTCACCGTGCCCGACCCTGAGCGCACGAATCTGTGGGACGGTCCCGTGGGCCGGCCTCTCGTGGTAGAGCGCGTTTCCGACGCCGAGCCCGAAGCTTTGCGCTATCTCGCCGAGCGCGGAATCGGGCTGGGCACGGTCGTCGAGGTCGCCGGCCGAGGACCGGTTGGGGGCCCTCTGTTCGTGAGCGTTTCAGGAGAGGGCGGACCCCGCACTGCTCTGTCGCGCGAGATGGCAGAGGCGATATGGGTTTCCTAGACAGGATGAGCAACGGTGAAGGGAGCAAGGGGCTCGACCGGCGCCACTTCCTCAAGCGCTTCAGCGCCGCCGGGGCGTTGTCGGGGGCGACGCTGCTCGGGGGCCGCGAGCTGGTGAAGGCCCAGGGCGCGGGTCAACGTGAGCATCACGCGGGCTCGAAGCATCGGCTCGCAGGTCATGGTCTCGGCGCCGTTGGCCGCGTCGACCACGCAGCCAACGGCTTTCACC
>JBPCPZ010000130.1:0-14583 GCA_050998655.1 Actinomycetota bacterium | reverse complement strand
GGAGGTAGAGGAGCGGAAGCACCTCGGACACCTTGGGTGACCTGCGCGCGTACGGCGGCAGGATGTCGCTTGCGAAACGGACCCGTTCACCGTGCTCGTCGGTTCTCTTGTCGTTGACCCGTGGGCTTCGGATCTCGAGCGCTCCGGCGCCAGTCACGACGCTACGTGCCCGGGCCTTGCCGTTACGGGTCACAAGCGCACGGCCGTTGTCGTCACGCTCGCCCTTGGCCGCGGTCACGTAAGCGTCGACCTCGGCCTCGAGCGCCACCGCCAGCATCCGGCGGGCGCCGTCACGGACGATCTCGTCGAGGATCCCGGCGAATTCCGCGCGCTCGGCCTCGTCTTGGACTACCCTCAACATCGGCGTCTCCTTCCCGCCGGCGCTCTAACGCCGGCACCATCCTTTAGGTCAGATGGGAAGGTACGCCGCGTGCTCCTTCGGGTTCCGGATTCCAAAACTTCTGGTCATATCTCAATAGCGCCAGCGTGACATCGACATTCGCTTTGTCTGTGCTGGCATCCAGCGCCCTCTTTATCGTCCCAACAAGCGTTCTGGCGCTCTGCTTGAAATCGGAGACTGCTGAAGCGCCTTCCACGTTGGTAGTGGGCAGGAAAGGGTAGAGGACCTCTTGTCCTGGCCCAGAGGAACCGTGGTCGGCCTGGTCGGAGCCCACTCCCCGACGTCTGGCCAGTCGTTCGCTTTCGTCAAAATGCTCTTCACCGGCAGGTCCACGCTCTGTCTTGCTTTCACGTCGAAGCCGGCAGTGATAACCGCCGCACCGAAGCCTCCGCCACCGCCGGCGGCTAAGTTCAGCGAGCCGTTGATCTCCTCGATGGCCTTGCGGGAGCTGCTCGCCGTCCTTGAGGCTCTTGACTCGCTCTGCCGGGCCCACCGGAGCGGCGAGCGTCTGCGTACCGGGCAACGGTCTAGCCCGGTGATGGGTTCTCCAGGCCGTCTCCCGAGACAATGAGATCCTCGAGCTCCTGGGCGTCGCGCAGAAGCCCGGCCATGGGAAAGCCGGGCTTCTGCTCAGGCGGGGTGGAGTTTGGGGAACACGGCCCCCGCCGTCTCGGGTGAAGCTCTTAGCTCCTCAGGCGATCCAGCATTGCTTGATCCGCGCTCGAACCGGTTTCTTGTCGCGGCCAGTTCCTGCACCGTTGGGGATCTTCCATAAGACGAGGCGACTGCTGTGCCCGTCCTTGAAGAACTTGCCGACCTGATCTCTCCACATGCCCACTCGCTTGCCGTGGGCTCTCAGGGCCTCGATAGAGCAGTAGATGATCTGTGCCTTGTCCGTCTTGTTCCAGATGCGGGATCCAGCCTCGGGAGCGCCACGCATCCGCACTTCCCGAGTACCACCGATCGAAGGTTTTGACGCGCGCTCGGATCTTCTCCGACTCCCACACCGCGCCTGCCGGAGCGGCTGCTCCCAACAGCAGAGCGATGATCAGAGCGGATACTACCAATCGAGTCCTCTCATTAGATCCCTCCTCTTCGCTATGTGAGTCTTTAGTAGAGCAGGTTCAGGATTAGGTTCAGGAGGACGGTTAGGACGACTGAAGCGATGATCGAAACCAGAATCATCCCCCGACACCCCGCCCCGCCACCAAGGGGGCGGATTCGGAATCGGCTCCGTCTCACCCGTAGTAGTACCCAACTCGGGTGAACTCTTCGTGAGTCTATGCGGCGGATCAACTCAGTCCCGGGTTCGCTTCAGCCTTCGCACCACGCTTGATGATCGTTCGCGCCATTACCCGATTGTGATGCTCAACTCGTCCATGTTGCCGAAGTACTGGTCGTCGCCGTCCTCGTTTCGGCCGATGCCCACCGGGCTGGTGTTGGTAATCGACCCGATCGTTATGCTCTTGGTAAACGTAGTGCCGTCCACCGTCACCCCAATTTGATTGCTTGTCTTGAAACAGGTGATCGTGTGCCACCCGTTGATCAGGTCGGGCCCCTTGGTGATGGTGGTCCTCCCGCTGGAACCGCTGAAAGAGCATCTCGCCCTGGTTCTCGTCTTGGTCGCGTTCGGCTTCAGCTCCATCTTGTAGTGCTGGGTACTTCCGGGGCCCTTCCGCATGACCCCGTAGTCGCTGGTGGCGACGGGAGGTGTGACGAAGTTGACGTGTGCGGTGAAGCTGATGTCCGCCGCCCCCGGGTTGAGGCTGGCGGCATCGGGAACCGTCACCACCGACTCGGGGGCGGTCCCGTCGAAGAAGTAGCCGTGGTTTCCGTCCGGCGTCTCGTCGGGGGCCGCTTCGCACTCGGTCTCGGACACCGTTGGGTCTCCGTTGTCGCCTGCCCTGACGTTGGTGGTCGTTCCGTCATTGGCGCCGTCGTCCGTGGCGCAATCCCGCATGATCTCGGTGCCCGACTCGGCTTCGTCCATGTGCCACAGGGCGACCGAGGTGGCAGCCTGTGCCGGCGCGGCTGCGATCGTCGTCAACGACGCCACCAGCCCGCCAACCAACAACCCTCGCCCCAACCGCTTCCTGCCCCGGGTCTGGAGCATGGTCCCGCCCCTGCTGCGCCGGTCAAAAAAACGCATGGCTCTTGCCCCCTCGAATTCTCGTCAACTTGTCACCCCGACCCAACGACCAGGGTCGGGGAACGGGCACCCTATACAGCCCAGTATAGAGGTAGCAGCCCGTAGTTGCATGGACCTCATCCGCTATCAAATAGGGCTAAGAAATGGCGGGGGGACCCTTGCGATCCATATAAAACGACACTAATCTAGTGTCCTGATGGCTATCCAGACTCTTAACCCCACCGCTGTAGAGGTTCTACGGGCGCTCGCAGATGCCACCCGGCTGGACATCTGCCGGCGGCTGGGCACCGAAGAACTCTGCGTGTGTCATTTGGTAGAGGACCTCCATCTCGGGCAGCCTCTCATCTCCCATCACCTCAAGGTTCTAAGAGAGGCTGGGCTCGTCGAAACTCGGCGTCACTCGTACTGGACCTACTACCGACTCGTCCCGCAGGTCATCAACGCGGTCGTCGACGAACTGGCCGTTCTGCGAGGTCAGTCCTTCACTCCAGCATCCCCCCGCCCGTGCCGGGTGGACGAGCAGAAAGGAGAAACCATGAAGTCATGGGTCGAGGGCTACGTCGTCGATCACCATGTGCGTGGGATCGTCGAGCGGTTGTCCAAGGAGTTCGAGGGCATCTTCTCGCCCGAGACGGTCGAGCGGTTTGTGGTCGAGTCCTCCGGCCACCTTGCCGATGCCAAGGTCAAGGGTTACGTGTCTCTGCTCACGGAGAGGTTCGCGCGGCAGCGGCTGCGCGCCTGCGGCCAAGCAGAAGGAGCAATCGTGAAAGAGGTCCCCGAGGTACTGTTCGTCTGCGTCCACAACGCCGGACGCTCCCAGATGGCGGCTGGGCTGCTTCATAAAGCCGCCGAAGGCCGTGTGAACGTGATGTCGGCGGGCTCCACCCCCGCCGAAGAGATTCACGCCAACGTCAGGGAAGCGATGGCCGAGATCGGTATTGATCTATCTCAGGAGTTCCCGAAGCCCTTAACCGATGAGGTCGTCAGGGCAGCCGACGTGGTCGTCACAATGGGCTGCGGTGACGCCTGTCCCGTCTACCCCGGCAAGCGCTACCTCGACTGGGAACTCCCCGACCCCGCGAGCAAGCCTCTGGAGGAAGTCAGGGCGATCCGAGACGAGATCGACCGTCGGGTCCACGGACTCCTCGACGAACTGGTGCCCGCAACGTAGGTCTGTCGCAACCCCTGCCTGGCCCCAAGATTGCGCCGCCCCGGCTGCATCCCCCTTGAAACCCGGGGCGGCTCAAATGCCCTACCCGATTGTGATGCTCAACTCGTCCATGTTGCCGAAGTATTGGTCGTCGCCATCCTCGTTTCGGCCGATGCTTACCGTGCTTGAGTTGGTGATCGACCCGATCGTGATGCTCTTGGTAAACGTAACGCCGTCCACCGTCACCCAAATTTGATTGCTGGTCTTGAAACATGTGACCGTGTGCCACCCGTTGATCAGGTCGGGCCCCTTGGTGATGGTGGTCCTCCCGCTTGAACCTCTGAAGGAGCATCTCGCCCTTGTACTGGTCCTGGCGTTGTTGGGCTTCAGCTCCATCTTGTAGTGTTGGGTTTTCCCGGGGCCTTTCCGCATGACCCCGTAGTCGCTGGTCGCGCTGGGATGTGTGATGAAGTTGACGTGTGCGGTGAAGCTGATGTCCGCCGACCCCGGGTTGAGGCTGGCGGCATTGGGAACCGTCACCTCCGACTCGGGGGCAGTCCCGTCGAAGAAGTAGCCGTGGTTCCCGCCCGGCGTCTGGTCGGGGGCCGATTCGCACTCGGTCTCGGACACCGTTGGGTCTCCGCTGTCGCCCGCCACTACATTGCTGGTCGTTCCGTCATTGGCGCCGTCGTCCGTGGCGCAATCCCGCATGATCTCGATGCCCGACTCGGCTTCGTCCATGTGCCACTGGGCGACCAAGGTGGCGGCCTGTGCCGGCGCGGCTGCGATCGTCGTCAGCGACGCCACCAGCCCCGCAGTCAGCAGTCCCCTGCTCAGCTGCCTCCCGCTCGAGGCCCGAAGCACGGACCCGTTCTTTTTTCGCAGGTCAAACACGCGCATAGCCCTGCCCCCTCGATTCCTCGTCAAACGGCACACCCCCACGACCAATGCCGGGTCGGGCGTGTCCAATATTTGCCAATTGTAGAGTTTAGGGACCCCATCGCACAAGGGAGGTGGGGACTAGTTCACCCGGATTCTCACGCCTGCAACGTAGTTGCAGGGGTAGGATTTGAACCTACGACCTCCGGGTTATGAGCCCGGCGAGCTTCCAGACTGCTCCACCCTGCCCCCTGATGCTATCAGCCCGGCAACTCGGCGGCTAACGGATCCTTCGGCCTTGGCCGGGTGGCATAGGCGGACCGTGGACATCTGCCCACAAAAAACCGTGGGTAAACGCGGACGGTGGACATTTGCCACCCTTTTGGGACGTGAGGCCGGGGTCGGAGCTGGGGCCGGGGAGGAAGCCGGAATGGGAGCTGAGGCCTGGGGGTAAAGTCAGGGTCGGGGCCCCCGGTCAGGACCCGGTCAGGACAGGGACTCGGCACGCTCGAGGAGCTCCCCGAGCTCTTCGATGAGCGCACCGTAGCCTTCGAAATCACCGGCCGCCAGGGCTTGCTGGGCCTCCTGATACACCCTCCCGGCTTCCGCCACGATCTGCCTCAGCTCGGCCGAGCCCTGCCCGCCTCCCCCGCCTTTGGGAGGCTCCCCCAGCGCCGGCTGATCGAGCCCGAACAGTTGCGTCAGGGCCTCCGAGAAGCTTTCGCCCATCACCACCTGCTCCCCCGACACGAGAATGACCCTCTTGAGCTCTGGTATGCCTCCAGCCTCGCTGGAGGCGGTGACGAACAGCGGCTGGACGTAGAGGATCGACTCCTCGATCGGAAGAATGATGAGCGAGCCGAAGCCGACACGCGATCCCTGCTGTCCCAGCAGGGTCAATGCCTGGGAGATCTCCACGTCCTGTTTGATGCGGTTATCGACGAGCACTGGCCCGTCCACCGCACGCTGGCTCGGGAAGCGCAAGGTCACCAGCTCGCCGTAATGCTCGGGGTCAGAGCGAGCCGCCATGAAAGCGATCATGTTCCTCTTCGAGCGGGGCGTGAAGGGCCGAGTGAGGACGAACTCCTGCTCGGTTTCGCCCGGAAGCTGAATCAGCAGGTACGTTGGCGGCACCGGCCCCGCCTCACCCGTTACGACGACCTCGTCTGAGATATCGGTCCGGTCCGGTACCTCCCACGCATCTTCTCTGGCGTAGAAGTTCTGAGGTTCGATGACGTGGTAGTTGCGATAGACCTGTGACTGCACGTTGAAAAGGTCCTCCGGGAAGCGGAAGTGAGCTCGAAGGTCCTCCGACGGCGTCTCGTCGGTGAACAGCGCCGGAAAAGCGTTGCGCCACGCACGAATGAGAGGATCCCCCTCGTCCACAACATGGAAATCCATGGTCCCGTCATAGGCGTCGATTACCACCTTCACGGAGTTGCGAATGTAGTTCGCCTCCCCGCTCAGAGTGGCGGATGCCCCGGCGGGAACAATTGTGCTCAAGGACTGGCGCTGGGAGTACGGATAGAACGGAGTGGAGGTGTAGGCATCGATGATCCACACCAGCCCCCCGTCAACCACGGCAGGGTAGGGATCATTGTCCAGGGAGAGGAACGGAGCCGCGCGCTCGACCCGATCCCGCACGTTCCGGTAAAGGAGGATTCGGGACTCAGGAGTGATCAAGCTCGACAGCACGAAGTTGGGGTCGCTTTCGCGCAGGGCGAAGGCGACGCGCGTCAACATGTTGCCGGTCGGCACTCCACCGAGACCGTCGTACTGCGAACGCTGGACACCATCACCAACCGGGAAGTCGATCTCTTCCTGCTGGGTGTTGACGATCGAATACTCGTCGGAGCCGAAGGCCTCGCCGTAGTAGAGCCTCGGTTGCTCGAGATCGAACGACTCCTGAGCCTCCTGCGCAACCGTGCCGGGAACATCCCGGACCAAGAAGGTCGGAAGCCCCGATGGGGTGGCCGAGTTGGCCAGACTGGCAACCACCCCGAAGCCGTGAGTGAATTGGAGGTGCTCGTTGGACCAAGTCGGATCCTGCAGGTTGTCGAGGGCCAGCTCGCGCGCGGAGAGCAGCACTTGGCGCAACTGCCCATCGACCTCGTAACGGTCGATGTCGACGTCCGCAAATTGGTAGTAGGTGCGAATGGCCTGCAACTGCGAGTAGACCTGCTCGAGCACAAGGGGATCCCACAGCCGGACATTCTGGAGAAGGCTCTGATTTTTCTCAACGGAGTCCGCCGGCAAGGTTTCGGCTGCCGCGAAACTCTCCACGGCGACCTCGGCAAGTCCAAATGCCTGCCTTGTTGCACGGATGTTGCGCTCGATGTAGGGCTGCTCACGCTGAAGCTCTTGCGGCTCGACCGAGAAACGCTGCACCACGAAGGGCCACGCTCCACCGGCCACAATAGAGAAGAAGATCCAGATCGCCACCGCGGCCAAGGGCAGGGACAGCCTTCGGAAGCGAATGTTGACCAGGAATAGTCCGGCGGAGATGACTGAGATGATGGCCAGCAGGCTCAACGCAGGAAGGTGCGCGTGTACGTCCGTGTAGCTTGCGCCCGTTACCACGCCTCGCTCGGAAAAGTTCAGCGAATAGCGGCCCAACCAGTACTGAGCCGCCTTCACCAGCGCCAGAAACCCGAGAAGCACCGAGATGTGCGCCAGAGCGCCGGACTCCAAACCGGAGAGCCCTCCTTCGGGCCGGATGGCGCCCAACAAGTAGTAGCCGGCGACGCTCACCACCAACGTGATCATTAGCGAGAACCACAGCCACGACAGTGCAAAGTTGAAAAACGGCAACTCAAACACGTAAAAACCCACATCCAGCCCGAACTGCGGGTCGGTTGTTCCGAATTCCGTACCATTGATCCACAGCAGGAAGGTGCGCCATCCACTGCTGGCGCTGAGGCCGGCGAGCAAGCCGATGCCCACAGCCACCGCCAAGCGTATCCACTTGGTATATGGCATGAGCTGATCTCGGTAGCGCTCCATGGGGTCGATGCGTGTGACGTTCTCGAGACGGGCGAACGCGTAGGCAGGTCGTGACTTGAGCGCGAGGGCCAGATTGACGAAGATCAGGCTGGCCACGATCACGCCCACTATCAGACCCAACAGAAACTGAGCCCTCAGGCTCGTCCACAACACCGACTGAAATCCGACCTCATCGAACCACAAGAGATCGGTGTAAAAGCGCGCCGACCCCGTTCCGAACAACAGAATGGCGATGATGAGGCCGACAAAGATGACCCGGCGCCGTCTGCGGCGAGGTTGCGGTGCAGCCTGAACATTCGATCTCATTGGGATGGTTCGAGATAGTCGATCGCGTCCCGGAAGCTCGAGACTGCCACCACCTCGATCCCTTCGGCAGAGCCGCGCGCGGCTTCTGCATTAGCCACCGGGGACAAGAAGACCTCGGCCCCCTTTCGTTCCGCGCCGGCTATCTTCTGTTCGACGCCGCCTATGGGTCCGACCTCGCCGTCACACGAGATGGTGCCGGTTCCCGCGATTTCACGCCCCGAGCTGAGGTCCGTGGGTGTGAGACGATCGTAGAGCGCGAGTGACAACATCAGGCCGGCGGAGGGGCCGGCTATGCGGCCGGTGTCGAAGTTGACACGGACGTCCGGCTCAAAGCGATAGTTGATGTCCTCCATCATGATCCCAAGATAGGGCGTGCCCGGGTTAGTCGGGGCCGCGACCGTTTCCAGACTAAAGCGTCTCGTTCGCCCTGCACGCTTCACGGTCACACTCACGGTCTCCCCGATCTCGCTCGCAACGACGGCCGCCCCCACGTCACAGGTGGTGGCCGTTCGACCAGCCCCTACGGCAACGATGACGTCTCCCTGCTCCAGGACGCCGTCTGCAGGCGCTCCCTCTTGCACCGAGACCACTCTGACCCCATCGCCCTGCGGCCGTCCCAACCCCGCGGCGCCGATCGCCACCGTGCGGGCATATTCCTTGGAGGAATCCATCTCGCGCTGCTGTGCTTCTTGGAGCTGGTTCAGTGAGGAGCCTCCCGTTACCTGGCTTTCGAGTACGACGACCTTGTCCTTGTCGACGGCCGAGAGGAGCATGTCCACCAGAGTGACGTCCGTGTCGACACTGACGGTGGTCAAGTACAAGCTCCCCTCGGAAGAGTAGGTCTTCGCGCTGGATACCTCTACCAGCTCGGACACGTCTCTGACGGGCCCTGGGAGGTACTCGAACAAGAAAGGAATGGGCACGAGAAAGCTCCCGAACCCAACTCCGCCAACAACCAATCCCACCGCGGCGGCGCGCCACAGATTCCGCAGGCTCACGCGCGGGCGTGCGGCAACATCAGGTTCCGTCGTCACCGGCAGAGCCTATGGCGAGAGTGAGGCTAGTGGTCCAAGGTTGCTCATCCCCTGCGGCTCGAGTCCAGAAAGATCGAACGCGCTTGGTCGAAGCTCTCGAGGCACTTGCCGGCACCGAGTACAACCGATTCGAGGGGCTGTTCGGTCACATGCACCGGCACCTCGGTTTCCTGGGAGATCAGCTTGTCGAGGCCCGAGAGCATCCCTCCGCCTCCGGTAAGCGTGATGCCGTTGAGCAAGACGTCCTGCACCAGGTCGGGAGGGGACGAGCCGAGGCACTCGAGAGTGGCCGTGATCACCGCCCTGACCTGCTCGGCGACCGCTTCGCGGATCTCCTCCGAGGTAATCACCACGTTCTTGGGCAGGCCGGAAGCGAGATCCCGGCCTCGCAGCTCGGCCTTCTCCTCGTTCTGCAGCGGCCACGCCGAGCCGACCGCGATCTTTATTCGCTCGGCCGTGCGCTCGCCCACTGCGATCGCGTACTCCCGGCGCAAGTAGGTCGTGATGGCCGCATCGAGGTCGAATCCACCGACTCTCACGGGTGTGTTCGTGACCATGCCCCCAAGCGAGATCAGGGCGACCTCGCTGGTCCCCCCGCCCACGTCGACGACGAGGTTTCCGAGGGGCTCGTGAACGGGCAGGCCGGCGCCAATAGCGGCGGCCATCGGCTCTTCGATGAGATAACAAGAGCGAGCCCCGGCCGACAGGGTGGCCTCTTCCACCGCGCGGCGCTCGACCTCGGTGAGAGCGCTCGGCACGCACACGAGGACCCTCGGCCGAGCCAGGCGGGTCACGCCCGAGCGCTGAAGAATCAACCGGATGAGCTTCTCGGTGACGTCGAAGTCCGAAATCGCTCCCGAGCGGAGCGGTCGTACCGCCACGATGTAACCAGGAGTCCGGCCGATCATGTGCCACGCCTCCTCACCCATCGCGAGCACGGCCCCCGTTTCCTTGTTGAGGGCCAGGACCGTCGGTTCGGCGAACAGGATCCCTCGCCCCCGCTGGTAGACGAGAGTGTTGGCGGTGCCCAGATCAATTGCGACGTCGCGTGCCATCAGCTAGCTCGGAGACCTCCGTTTGGATGGGGCCGCCCACAACCTCGGGATGACGGCCGCGTCGTCAGGGACATGACGGGTGGGTCACGGCGAAACCCCCTTACTCGCCCGGCGCCCGGCCCCGGGGCCGTGCCTGGAGGCCACGTTATCAAAGCGCCGGGGGTTTTGGAGCAAGTCACTCGGGCACCACGGAGGCTACGGCCGCTGCGGGAGTCAGACAACCCGCCAGGCAAGGCTCCCGTAGCATGTCGTCATGACGCAGGAACCGTTCGGAGACATCCCTCTGTTCCGAGAGATCCAGAAGCTGCTGGCCGCGGGAGGCGGTCTCGTGAATTTCGAGATCGCCAGGCAGATGGCACTGGCTGCGGCCACGCAGGGCACGAGCGATCCCAACGTGAAACCGGAAATCGAGCGATCGTTCGCCGCGGCTGTTCATTCCGCCGAGGCGCTTGTTTCGGGTTATTGCCGCCTGCCCTTCGACGAGCCCGTACTTACCACCACGATGGGGCGGGCGACATGGGTCACGAGCACCTTGGAGGCCTGGAAATGGCTGCTCGAGCATTTGGGGCGGCGGCTCACCGACCAGATGAAACGCATGGGGCCGGAAGGGATGGGCGCCGGCGAGCAGATGGGCGCAGCCATCGATCAGATTGCGCCCCTCATGATGGGACTACAGACCGGGACGCTGGTAGGACAACTCGCCTCCGAGGTCCTCTCTCGCTACGACTGGCCGATCCCGAGGCAAGACGATGGCCGCCTCTTCTTGGTGGTTCCCAACGTCGAGGCGGTCGCGGCCGACTATGACTTCAAGCTCGAGCCCTTCCAGATCTGGTTGGCCGTCAGAGACGTCGCACGCCATCTGATCTTCGCCTCGAACACCTGGACGGACCGCTATCTGCGCAGCCTTCTATTGGAGGTCGTCGACGCCCTCGAAATAGATCTCTCGGGCTTCGAAAGAACGCTCATGGACCTTCAGACCGGAAGCCCCGAGGCGCTGGCCGGTGTCGCCGAATCGAACGTGCAGCTACCGATCGTTCCCACCGAGCGGCACACCCGGGCACTCGAGCGTCTGCACGCCTTTCAGGCGTTGCTCGAAGGCTACGCCGGGCACGTCGCCGCGGCGATCATGCCCGAAGTCGTGAGCGAGTCCTCGCGCATAGAAGAGGGCATGGTCCGCCACGCCCGCTCGCCTTCGGTGGCCGATACGATGTTGGAGAACATCCTCGGTCTTTCGGTAGATCGAGATCTCGAACAGTCGGGTGCCACTTTCTGCGCGGCGGTCGTCCGACTCCACGGAATCAAGGAGCTGAATCGGGCGTGGGAGGCTCCCGACAACCTTCCGACGAGCGCCGAGATCCAGGACCCGTTTGCGTGGATGGAAAAAGTGCTGGGCTCTGAGTAGGAAGCTCCGGGCCGAGCCCGCCGAAAATTCATTGGGGCCCCGAGCACCTCCCCGGTGTGATCGGGGACAGAGTTCAGTGGTCGCGCCGTGCAAAGCGAACGAAAGGCTCCGTGGCGTTGAAGCTCTTGAGCACATCGGCACCCAAGGCTTCGATCAACCGCTCGGTCTGACTCCGCTGCGCCAGCAGCGCCCCCCACTTCAGTTCGAGGATGTCGGTGGGGATGACGTATTCGAAACTGAGCTCGCTTCGAGGCGTGACGGGGGGCGTATCCGGCTCGAAGAAGATATTGAGCCCTGCGGACAGTGGAAGCACCTCGGCGGCCCACTCCGGAGTGTTCGTGGCGCAATACAGATCTGGGCTCGCTGAAGTGCCCTGGAGGGCCGTCTTGGCCCAGGCATGCACGGCCTTGTGGTCGGGATGTCCGGTCATCCCCTCCGGCCCGAACGTGAGCACCGAGTCGGGCCGGAACTCCTCCAAGAGCCCAGCGACCAGGGCGGCACCCTCCTCGACAGGAACCCGGTCACAGCCACCATCGTCGAATCCCAACCAGCGATGCTCGCTCACGCCGAGCACCGCAAGTGCTTCGATGAGCTCCGCTTCTCTCACCTCGGCCAGGGTCTCAGATGGCCATCTCTGTTCGTCCATTGACCCGCCCTCGCCTTTGGTGGCGGTGACACAGACGACTCTGTTCCCCGCGCGAACTGCGGCAGCCATCAGGCCGCCGGATAGATAGGTCTCGTCGTCTGGATGCGCCCACACGCCCAAGATCGTGCCGAGCGCGGCAGGCTCGCTAATAGTCACGTCGTGTCAGAGCATAGCAAGCTAAACTGGGATGACCTCGGCGTCCACTTGTTCGGCGTCGATCCACAGGAGCGCCATCGAGGGCCACGGCGCTCGGCGGACCCACGTGGGGCTCCCGGGATTAAGCAGAAGCAGACCCTCCTCGTCTTCGTTGCAGGGGAGATGGGAGTGTCCGAACACCACCACGCGGGCCTGGGGAAAGCGCTCCCGCAGGCGCTTGCGCCGATTGGGTGCCAACCCCGAATCGTGCACCATGCCGATCGCGACCGCCCCTAGCTGCAACCGCGTTTCTGGTTGCGCGCCCCAGTGCTTCACGTCGTACCCATCGCAGTTGCCCAGCACCACTGTGACCGGCGCAAACGACGCCAGCTCGTCCAGCAGAGCCGGATCGCAGACATCTCCTGCATGGAGGATGTGATCGGCGGATTCGATGTAGGGCCACACCCCCGAAGGTAGTGGGCGCGTGCGTCCCAGCGTATGAGTGTCGGCCAGCACCACGACCATCATGCAGAGCAGGCCGTGGCTAGGCGCTTGCCTCTTCCAGTTGAATGGGTCGCTGCGAGGCACCCTCGCCGCACGCGGGGCACTGTGGGTCGCGGCGGACTCGTACCTCGCCGAAGTGAGTGGACTGTGCGTCGAAGGTCAGCAGCCGTCCCACCAGCGGCTCCCCGTATCCAACTATGAGCTTCAGGACTTCGTTTGCCTGAATGGTTCCGATGATGCCCGGGAGCACGCCCAGGACGCCTGCTTCGCCTCAGGTAGGCGCCAGCTCTGCCGGAGGGGCCTCGGGATAAAGACACCTGTAGCAGGGCCCCTCATACGGGATGAATGTGGAGGCCATGCCTTCGAAGCGAAAGATGGACCCGTGAATGACCGGCTTTCTCAAAGCCACTGAGGCGTCATTAACAGCATATCGAGTGTCGAAGTTGTCGCAACCGTCGACCACCATGTCGTAGGAGGAGATGAGGTCCTCGGCGTTCGACTCATCGACTCGGAAGGGGTGCACAACCACGTTCACGTCCGGGTTGAGCCGATTGATCGACTCCTTGGCGGATTCCGCTTTGTTCGCGCCGACTTTGTTGGTGTCGTGTATTACCTGGCGCTGAAGGTTCGAAGTCTCTACCTCATCGGAGTCGACTATGCCGATCGTCCCCACGCCGGCCGCCGCCAGATAGAGCAGTGATGGAGAACCGAGACCCCCGGCACCGATGCACAGCACCTTGGCATCGAGCAGCTTGCTCTGACCGCGTTCGGCGACCTCGGGAAGAATCAGGTGACGCGAATAGCGATCTCGTTGAGCTGCGTCGAGGACACGCGGGATGTCGAAGTCGTATCCCAGGTCACGCCACCGATTGAATCCCCCGGACATCGAGGCGACGCGCTCGTAACCCAACTCCTCGAGTGTGCGGGCCGCGAATGCGCTCCGCACCCCGCTGGCGCAATAGATGACCACCTCGGAGGACTTATCCGGCAGTACGTCTTCGACACGGCTCTCGAAGTGAGCACGAGAGAGATGGTGGGCGCCGGGCACGATGCCCTGCTCGACCTCGTCGTGCTCTCGCACATCGAGGAGATCGATCTCCTCGCCCCGCTCTCGGCGGGCGGCAACCTCCTCGGGCGTCGTCTCCGACACCTGGGATCTCACCTGCTTGAACAGGTCTCTGAAGTTAGCCATGTATATACCTTACAAGTGTTGCAATCTCAGCGCAAATTTGGCTTCCTGGTTCAGTTTGCCCCGAAAGGGCACAATCACTCCTCGTCCGCTATCTCGGGGTACGGATCCCGCCCCATCGCGACGAAAGCTACTCAGGGGGGCGGGGGGGCCCCGACTCGGCCGCGGCATCGGTGACCTCGGCGGCGGTCGGGTTGACCAACAGTCGTTCGCCCACCTCGACCGTGGGGACTACTCGATAGCCACCGGTCTGCTGCTCGATGCGCCGTCCGTGGTGCGCATGCTCGGTACGATCGATGTCGACCATAGAAGCCTCGATCCCGGCTTCGGCAAGCTGACGCGCGAGACGGCGGCAGTGCCCGCACCAGCGGGTCGTGTACACGGTGATGGGCGCTGCCAGCGGCGCCGATTCCGGGTCAGGCAGAGCTGGCCTCTTTCCGGTTCTTCTCCGCGACGATGTCCTCGGCGCTCTTGCCGCAGCCGGGGCAAAACTTCGACTCGTCGGCCACCGCGCTGCCACAGAAGGGACAGGGCCCCTCGACCGGTTGATCCTTGAAACCCTCGCGCATCCCCGTCTTGAACTCCTTGCCGGCCTGCCCCATGGAGCGGGCAAGTTTGGGCAGGCGCGAGGCACCGAAGACCAACAAAATCACGAACAAGATGATGAATAGCTCGGGACCGCCTGGCAAACTCATCTCCTTTCGACCTCCACTTCTCCTTGCGCGATCCTC